>JAHEOG010000092.1 GCA_018609925.1 Gammaproteobacteria bacterium | reverse complement strand
GGCAGGCGTACCGGATAGCCGCCCCCAACGGGGAGGGTGCAAACTCCTCCGCCTCGGGTAGGAGCTCCGCCAGGTGGTCTTCCACCCAGCGCCTCCGATCCTCGAGGTAGCTCGCGAAGGACTCCGCCACGGCGCTATTCTTCGCGCTGGTCGGGGTCGACATGGGAAGTAAGCTCTTCCAGGCGCTCGCCGTCGGATTCCTCTACCAGCTTGTAGACGACCTGCTCGGCCTCTCCGAGCTGGCGCTCGCAGTACCGGGCCAGAGCGATCCCCCGCTGGAAGTCGGTGAGGTCCTGCTCCAGTCCTTGCGTTCCGGACTCTAGGCGCTCCACCAGCGCCTCCAGCTCCGACAGGGCCTGCTCGAAGGAGAGATCGGAGGGGAGCTCCGGGTCCCGGCTTTCGGGCTCGGAGGATTCGCTCAATTCGGGCGCCGCTCCCTGGGCTTTGGGTTCTGGGTCTTGGCCGATAGGGTTGTGGCTGGGCCTCGGTTTAGAGCGTAACCCTGGCCCCGGACGGGGTCAATTTCCCGGACCGCGGCTCCTCGAGGGCTCCAGCCAGAGGAAGTACTCCTGATTCCCCTCTTCCCCGGTGACGGGAACGGGCAAAATGGCTCTGGGACATAGACCGGCCGCCTGACTCTGCTGCTGGGCCCGCCGCACAGCCTCTTGCCGCAGCCGCCGATCGCGCACCACACCGCCACCCCCGAGCTGGCTCCGCGACACTTCGAACTGGGGCTTGATGAGGACCAGGGCCAACCGGCCGACGAATCGTCGCAGGGGCTCCAAGAAGGCGGTCAGGGGGAGGAAGCTGATATCGGCGAGGACCCAATCGAAGGGCCCGCCCAATCCCTCGCTGGAGGAGGCCCGGATATCGAGGCCTTCGTACGGGGTTACCCGCGCATCCCTGCGCAGACGGGGGTGGAGCTGGTTGGATCCGGTATCCACGGTGGTCACCCGCGCGGCTCCGTGCTGGAGGAGGGCGTCCGTGAAGCCACCGGTGGAGGCTCCGATGTCCAGGGCCCGGACTCCGAAGGGATCGAGGTCGAAGCTCGCCAGGGCCGCTTCCAGCTTGAGTCCGCCCCGGGATACGTAAGGGAAATCCGTCCCATCGACTTCCACCCGGGTTCCGGGATCCAGCTGTTGGCCGGGCTTGCGGGCTACCCGGTTGCCTAGCCGAACCTGACCACCCGCCACCAGCCTTTGGGCGCGTGCCCGGCTCGCAGCGTAGCCGTTTCGCACAAGGAAGGTGTCCAGGCGGAGTCGGGTCATGGGTTCGAGGCCGCGGTTGGTCCGAGGGAGGAAGGAAAGGGGGGACTATCCGGGTGTGTCGTAGCCCAGATGGCGGATGTATTTTCCCCAGTACCGTTCCACCTTTTGGATGTCCTCCTCGGCCATGGCGTAGACGTTCTTCTGATAGCTCCGGTTGGCCTCCAGGTAGGCCTCAAAGGCCGGACGATCCTCCTCGAATCCGGTCCAGTCGAGCTCCCGGTAGATCCTTTGCAGCTCTTCCAGGGGGCGCTCCTCCACCGCTTCGAAGGAGATCTCGCTGAAGCTGCCCTCGGGCAGGTCCCGGGTTTCCTCCAGTACCCGATCCATCAGGGGGGGATAGGTCTCCAGGACCAGACGGTCGATGTCCACGTGCTGGTAGTCCTGGAGGGCCAGCTCGGCCAGGAGCTTGCGGTAGAAATGCCGGGTGGAGGGGAAGACCCGGTACGGGCTGCGGTAGATGTGGATGAACTTGGCCTCCGGCCACATGGCCTTGAGCAAGGCCACCCGGGAGGTATACACGGGGTTCTTGATGAGCACCCGCCGGTCCGGCTGGTCCAGCGCCACCTTCTCCAGGAAGAGACGCGCCGCCCGCTGCCACCGCTTGATCCGGGCCTGGGAGCAGCCCGAGAAGAAGATCCCCGCGCCGAAATGCTCCCGGAACCGGCGGGGAAAATAGATGGCGTGGAAGAAGGACAGGTCCTGCATATTGGCCAGGCCCACCTCGTCCTCCTGAGGGGAATCGGGCCGGACTTCCACCCGGTCGATGAATCGGTTGGCCGGCATGGCCCGATGCAGCAGGGGGCGAAGCAGTCGGCCCAGAACCAGGAAGTCCCACGGCAAGCCGGCCGCCAGGGGGGAGACGTAGGCAAATCCCCGGCTCTGAGCGAGGAGGCTGTACAAATGGGTGGTCCCGCTGCGCCAGTGGCCGACGATGAACACCGGGGCGGGCATCTGCTGTCGGCGCTTCCTTTGGGAGGCGACCCAGAAGTGCTCCCCCCAGGTGAAAGGGGCCCGCAGCAGGGCGGAGCCCAGGGCCGCCCCGGCGTGGGGGAGGCTGCTGGCTGGAAGCCCGCCGCTTCGGTAAAGGGTCGATGCCAGGGTAGCCATGTTGGCCCCCAGCAGCGGATGGGCCAGCCGTGGGCGGGGGTTTTTCGAGGCGCTGGTGGCTCGATTCAATCCGGGACATCCCTGGAAGGCCTTAAGGCGCGGGGGCTCGTGCTTCGGGCCCGCGGAAGCCGGGCATTATAGGATGGACAGCAACGGAGGGGTAGCGATGGCCGGGACCGCCCTGGTCACAGGGGGCTGCGGATTCATCGGGCGCCATCTGGTGGCCCTGCTTCGGGAGCGGGGCAACCGGGTCCGGGTCCTGGATTTGGAGGCCCCTGCGCAGGCCACCGAAGGGGTGGAGCACTGGCAGGGCTCGGTCACCGATCCCGAACGGGTGCGGGCCGTCACGGAGGGTGTGGACACGGTCTATCACCTCGCTTCCAGTGCCCAGCTCTGGGCCCCGGACGAAAAGGCCATGATCCGGAACACCGAGGAGGGGACACGCCTGATGCTCGAGGCTTCCCGGCAGGCCCACGTGTCCCATTTCGTGCACACCTCTACCGAGGCCATCCTGCAGAGCCGGAAAGGGCCCCACCTCCCCGGTCCGGTGGAGGAATCGGTCCAGCCGCCCGAGGACGCAATGTGCGGTCCCTACTGCGTGGCCAAGCTCCGGGCGGAGCGCCAAGCCATGGCGGCGGCCCGGGAAGGGGATCCGGTGGTGGTGGTCAACCCCTCGGCCCCCTTGGGGCCGGGGGACACCCATATGACCCCTCCCACCCGGATGCTGGCGGGCTTCCTCAACGGGGACCTGCCGGCCTATCTGGAGACGACCCTCAACCTGGTGGATGTCCGAGACGTCGCTCAGGGACATATCCTGGCTGCGGAGCGGGGCCGCCCGGGAGAGCGGTACCTGCTGGGCCACACCAACATCAAGCTGTCCGAGCTGCTGGGCCTCCTTCACCAGCTCACCGGCTTGCCCATGCCCCGTCACCGGGTGCCCTTCACCCTGGCCTATGCCGCCGCCCTTTTCGCGGAGCTGCGGGCCCGCTACCTCACCCACCGGCCTCCCGATGCTTCCCTGACCGGGGTCCGCTTGGCGCGCTGGCCACTGGCGCTGGACAACACCAAGGCCCGGACGGAGCTGGGCTGGGAGCCCAGTCCCCTTGAGCAATCCCTGCGCGAGGCCATCGCTTGGCTTGCCGGTGAGGGCTTTTTGGAGAGGCAAACGGAAATCGCCAGGGACCCAAACGGCTAGGAGCCGTTGGCCCCCCTCATGGCTCCGGGATCAAAGATCCGGATCAGGGCGGGCAGAACGACGAGGGTCACGATCAGAAGGATGGCCGCGCCCAGGGTGAGGAGCTGGCCCATACTGGCCGTTCCCGGATGGGGCGAAAAGGCGAGGGCCCCGAAGCCGCAGGCGGAGGTGAGGGTACTGAAGATGACCGCCCGGGCGGTGCTGGTTCGCAATAGGTTGCCATGGCGGGGCAGGGCATGGTGCTCCCGGTGGACCATGTGGATGCCGCTGTCTACCCCGATCCCCAATAGCAGGGGCAGGGCGATAATGTTGGCGAAATTGAAGGAAATGCCTAGGGCCACGGTGGCTGCCAGCGTTGCCAAAGCGGCGAGGAGGAGGGGGCCGAGAACGGTGAACACCGAGCTCCACCGCCGCAGCAGGACCAGGACCACCAGGAAGATTCCCACCAAGGCCAGCCCCAATCCTTTCCCCAAAGCCGAAACCACGGCGTTTCCGGCTTCCAGGTTCAGAACGGGCGCACCCGTGGCGTCGGGCTTGACCTGCCGCAGATCTGCCACGAACCCCCGGAGGATTTTGGGGGTCGCCAGCTCCTTTTGGGGGAAGACCGCGATGCGGTAGGTCTCGCCATCCGCGATCCAAGCGGATCGCAAGCCGTCCGGAAGGTCCGAAAGGGAGATCGGTGAGGCCTCGAGGGCGGTGCGGAGCTGGTCGATGTTCTGGGGCAGGGTTTCGAGGAGACTGCCTTCCACACGATCGAGGATCCGGCCCCCCGTTTCCGGATCCGCGTCCTCCACCCGCTGGATAAGCCGGTTCAGGGCATTTGCCAGCTCGGGGTCCCGCCCACCGGGATGAGCGGAAGCCTCACCTCCCCGCCCAGAAACGGCCGTGTGCAGCTCGCGAAGGCTGTTCAGGCGCTCCTGAAGGGTATGGGATTGGCGTTGGATTTCCCCGGCCAAAAGGGTAGGGCCCAGGGTCAGTCCCAGATTCTCGATGCGATCCAGCTTTTCCTGTTGCGCGTCGGGAACGAAATCGAACAGGGTTCGGGCCTGGCCTACGCTGTCCAACTCCTCCAACCTCT
>JAHEOG010000091.1 GCA_018609925.1 Gammaproteobacteria bacterium | reverse complement strand
GGCGAGCTCATCGCCTCCGATGCGCGCCAGCAGGTCAGCGGGACGGAGCCGGGATTGCAGGCGCTGGGTGAGCCGGCTGAGCAGCTCGTCCCCGGCCTCGTGTCCGAGGGAGTCGTTGACCGATCGGAAATTGTCGATGTCGAGGAAGAGCAGACCCGCTAGCTGGCCCGGATCCTGATCGCGGTCCACCGCCCGGTTGAGCTCCTCCACCAGGTAGGTCCAGTTCGGGAGGCCGGTGATGGTGTCCCAGTAGGCAAGGCGTTCGATCTCGGCCTGGTACGCCTTGTAGGTGGTCAGGTCGAGCCCGAAGGCCAGCCAATGGGGCTCGCCCGCGACGTGGACTCGGCGGACCTCCAGCAGGTAGGGGAGCTCCTCGCCGGAGGCGGTGGTCAGGGTGGTCTCCACCTGGGCCTGACCCAGCTTCCAGCCCTCGCTCATGGCCCGATCGAGGCCGCCCCGCGGGTCCGCGGGAAACAGGTCGGCCGGCCGCATCGCCTGGAGCGTTTCGTCGTCGTAGCCCGAGACCCGCTCCACGTTCCCGTTCCAGAAGCGCAGTCGGCCCTGGCGGTCGATCAAGAAGAACAGCCCGGGGACGTTCTCCAGCAGGGCCTGGGAGAAGTCCCGCTCCTTGCGGAGGGCGCTCTCAGCCTCCTTGCGTTGGGTGATGTCGTAGATGATCCCTTTCATGGAGCGGATCCCGCCCTCGCGATCCCGCTCCCAGTTCACCCGGTCCTCCACCCACCGCACCTCCCCTTCAGGGCGTACCACCCGGTATTCCAGGGTAACGGGGTCTCCCTCGGCCCGCGCATGGACCAAGCGTTGGTGGATCTCCTCCCGATCATCCGGGTACACGGCGTCCGTCCAGGTGGCGGGATGGGCGATGAGCACCTCGGTGGAATGGCCGAAGACCTCTTCGGCCGCCGAGTTGAGCCAAAGGGGGGAGCGAGTGACCGGGTCGGCCTGATAGACGACCTCGGATAGGCCTTCGGTCAGATCCCGGAAGCGGTAGTCGATCTCGGAAGCCCGGCTCTGGGCCCGATAGATGGACAGGCCCGTGCCCGCGAAGACCAAGGCCAGACCCAAAGGCAAACCGACGTACTCGAACAGGGGGTAAGGGCGAACAGTGCCGAAGATCTCCTCCATGACCTCTTGGAGCATGCCGAGCAAGAACAGCACGAGCCCGGAGCCGAGGAGCAGGTAGGAGCCGCGGTGTAAGGGAGAGCGGGGGACCAGCCAGATGAGGGCGAAGGCCAGCAGGACCAGGGTTGCCTCGCTAACGGCCGCCGGCCAGACGATCCGGTCCAGGGGGGAGGCCCGAAGGAGGTAGGCGACAACGAATGAAGCCCCGAGGATTAGGGCGATCAGCGGAAAGAAGGGGCGAGACCTCACCAAGGCCCAGCGGCTGGTCACAGGGGGTGGGCCCTGTGCCATGCCTACCCCGGTTGGCTCCCTCATTGTGTCCCCCCAATGGCACCGGAACGGCACAGTAACAAGGCTAATTACCAAATAAAAATGCAGCCGAAAGGCAGGAATGGCAGGTTTCCCCCCTTCTTTCTGGACCCGACACGGAGTCTTTGCGTCAAGGCCTGCATTTTTTATTGCCTGGCCATCGGACTCAGGCATGGCCCGGGCTTAGGCGTCTGCTTTCCCATCAGTGGCTATTGATGGCGGCCCCGGCGGATCCCGAGCGGCTGGATCCGCCAGGGGCCGGACCGGCGTATCCAGGAACGGAAGCGGCCTTTATCATGGAGGCTGTGAGCCCCGGTGAGCTCGAGGGCTCCCGTTTCGTGGATCCAGAAAGGTACTTAGAAGGAGACCACCATGGGTCAGCTAGGGCGCGTCGGACTGGGATTGCTTTTCTTGGTGATGGGGGGCACCGCCGCCCAGGCCGGTGAGTCGGCACGAACCGTGGATGGGATCAAGAGCCCCGAATCGGCGGTTGCCGGACCCGACGGTGCGGTCTACGTGACGGAGATCGGGGAGTTCGATACCGACGGCGACGGCCGGGTGCTCCGGATAGCCGGAGAAGGGGGGGCGGAGCCCTTCGCCACCGGACTCGATGATCCCAAGGGCATCGATGTCCAGGGGGAAAGCCTGATCGTTGCCGACAAGGTCCGGGTGCTGCGCATCGGCCCCGATGGGGAGGTCCATGTCCTCGCTGCGGCCGACGATTTTCCCCGCAGCCCAAAATTCCTGAATGACATCGAAGTGGCGGGAGACGGGACCGTCTACGTCTCCGATAGCGGCGAGCTCGACGGCGGTGGCGGAGCCATCTTCCGCATCGATGCCAAGGGCGAGGTGGCCTCCGTCCTGACGATGGATCAGGATCCCCGCCTGCGGAGCCCCAACGGCCTCCTCATGGATGGCCCCAAGGCCATGTGGGTGGTAGATCTGTCCTCCGGCGCCCTCTATCGGCTTCCCCTGGACGGGTCCGAGCTGGAGAAGCTCAATCGGGGCTTCGGGGGCGGTGACGGCCTGGCCCGGGATGACCGGGACCGTCTCTACGTCAGCGACTGGCAGAACGGCCGGGTGTATTGGCTGGAAGAGGCGGAGGCCGAGCCCCAGCTCATGGCCGGCGGGCTCAAGGCGGCCGCCGACATCGCCATCGGTCCCGAGGGCCACCTCCTGGTCCCGGATATGAAGGCGGGTGCCTTGGTGTACTACCCGCTGCCGGAGTGATCCCCCGAACCCGGCGGATACCCGAGGCGATTGGCTAGCTCTCGGAGGTCCGGGCACTGGATATCGGGCTCAGGGAATAGGGCCTCGGGGACTTGGCCCGGGCGGGCGACGAACGCGGTTCGGCAGCCGGCGTTCATGGCCCCGACGAGATCCCATCCGTGGGCCGCGATCATCCACATGTCTCCTGAGGAGGCCCCGAGCCGCGCGGCGGCTCCGCGATACACCGACGGGGCCGGCTTGAGCACCCCGAGTTCCTCTACCGACAGGCTCGCTTCGAAGAAGCGCTCCAGACCCGAGTTGGCGAGCTGCTCCTGCAGGGCCCGTGCGGGGGAGTTGGTCAGCACCGCCAGCCGATGGCCCCGTTCCCGGAGCGTGGCCAGGGCTTCCTCCGCGTCGGGATGGGATGGCAGGGAGCGCAGGGCTCCAGCCACGGCTTGGACCTCCGCGTCCGCCACCGCCACTCCGTGCTTGCGCCCCACCATGTGCAGTGCCGCGGCCCCGACCTCGGTGAAATCGCGATAATCACCCGTTATGGTCAGGGTCATCGCCGATTGCAGGGTCTGCCGGAACCATTCGCCGCGGACTCGGGCGTCGCCGAACAAACGCTCGAACTCGGGATCCAAGCCGCGAAGGTCGAGTAAGGTCTCGTTAAGGTCGAAGACCAGCACGGGCATGTCCAAGTCTCCCTGATGGGGTACCTGCCGAACGATCCAACGTGGACGGGCGCTTCCGGCGGCCCGTTCCCCTTGCCAATCCAGCTTAGGAGAATCCGATGGCCAGCGGTTCCTTCCGCTTTTTTCTGATGGTCCCCCTTTTGACCGGCCTGGCTCTAGTCCTGGCCGGGATGGGGCCCGTTGCCTTGGCGCAAGCGCCGTTCACCGCGGGTGAGGACTACGTCGAGCTCTCCTCTCCTGTTTCCGTTACTGAGACTCCGGAGGGACAGGTTTCGGTGGTGGAGTGGATGTGGCATGGCTGTCCCCATTGCTACGACTTCGAGCCCCATATCGCATCCTGGTTGAAGGATGCTCCGGATGCGGCCCACTTCGTCCGCAAGCCGGCCGTCCCCAGTCAGGGATGGGTCCCCACAGCCCTGGCCTATCTTTTCGCCAAGCAGGAGGGGATCGGCGGGGAGATCCATGGGGCCCTGTTCGAGCGGATCCACGAGGATGGCAAGAGTCCCCAGAATCTGGCCTGGATGGTGGCTTTGTTCGAGGGCCACGGCCTAGGTCAGGGCTTCCGTGGCTTTTTGAAGAACAAGGCCGCGGCCCACGAGCAGCTTGCCCAGCTTCAGGAGCAACAGAAGAGCCACGGCATCAATGCGGTTCCCACCATGGTGGTAGATGGACGCTATAAGGTGACCCAGGAGCTCGCCGGCGGGTTCGAACGCATGGTGGATATCGTTGATTACCTCGTCTATCGCCAGCTCCAGGAAGCGGAAGGGGAGGGATCCTAGCCGCGCCCGAGTCGGGAAGCCGTTCAGGGCTTCTCCTCGCGCGGAGGAGCCTCCATGGGGGGAGCGTCCCAGCGCCGACGGATCCAGTTGATGCTGCGGATCACCCAGGGATAGCGAACCACCTTGCGCTCAAGGCGGTATTTGCCGGGGAAGTCCAGCAGGATCAGCGCCACCAGGATGGTCAAGATGCCTTGCCCCGGCAGAACCAGCATGGCGACACCGGCTACCAGAAGCACGGCGCCGAGCGCGTTCTTCCCAATCAGGTAGGCGACGTACAGCGGCAAGGGCAGGTGTCGGGGAGGCTGACGGTCGCGATGGCGGGAGACGAAGTAGTCGGTGGGCAGGAGCCGGATGGCCACCGGGAGCAGGGCCGCGCTTGCCACCAGCAGTAGCAGCGAGCTGGCGACGAGGATAGTGGCCCCGCCCTGGTTGATCTGGATCCAGTCCCAGAGGGGCTCGAGCATCGGCGGCAATCCAGTGACAAGGGCGGGCCATCCTACCGGTTGGGAGGGTACGGTGCCATGCGAGCAATGCTCCTGGAGCGGGTGGGAGAGCCCCTTCGCGAGCGCCGGGTCCCCGAGCCCCGTCCGGGTCCGGGCCAGGTCCGGATCCGGGTCCGGGCGTGCGGCATCTGCCGCACCGACCTGCACATCCTGGACGGCGAGCTCCCCGAGCCCGAGCTCCCCCGCATCCCGGGCCACCAGGTGGTGGGGGTGGTGGATGCCCTCGGTGACGGCGTCGACGGGCTCGCTGTTGGGGACCGGGTGGGGATCCCCTGGCTCGGGGAGACCTGTGGGGACTGCCCGTATTGCCGGGAGGATCGGGAGAACCTCTGTGATCGAGCCCGGTTCACCGGCTACGACATCGACGGAGGCTTTGCTGAGCTCGCGGTGGCCGATTCCCGGTACTGCTTTCCCCTCCCGGAGGGGGTCCCCGATCTGCAGGCAGCGCCACTGCTGTGCGCGGGACTGATCGGCTACCGCTCTTGGCGGATGGCGGGGCAGCCCCGTCGAGTCGGGTTCTACGGGTTCGGCTCCGCCGCCCACACCCTCATCCAGGTGGCCCGGTTCCAGGGCTCCGAGGTCTATGCCTTTACCCGACCGGGAGATGAGGCGGCCCAGGAGTTCGCCCGCGGCCTGGGTGCGAGTTGGGCGGGCAGCTCCGAGGAGCCCCCTCCGGTGGAGCTGGACGCGGCCATCCTGTTCGCCCCGGTGGGGGCCCTTGTTCCCGCTGCCCTGCGGGCGGTCCGCAAGGGGGCGCCCGTGGTCTGCGCCGGGATCCACATGAGCGATATCCCTAGCTTCCCCTACCGCATCCTATGGGAGGAGCGCAGCATCCGTTCGGTGGCAAACCTCACCCGCCGGGATGGCACCGAGTTCCTGGCTTTGGCGCCGAAGGTCCCGGTTCACACCCGGGTCACGCGCTTCGATCTGGGCCGGGCCAACGAGGCCCTGGCTGCACTAAGGGAAGGCCGCCTCCAGGGATCGGGGGTCTTGGTCGTAGACCCCGACGGGGCCTCCGGCGCCGGTGACGAGAAGGCGGGTTAGCCCCGCGCCGGTCCTATGGGAGTACCCGGAAGGAACCGAAGGGCGACCGCTGCCGGGTAGCCGGAGCTGTAGGGCGAGCCCGGGCATGGGGGCCGTGATCAGAGGAGGCCGGCCACGCCTTCCCGGCCCGGGCCGGTATCCGTTGATCGAATCAGCCCGGTTCCGGTGCGCGACCCGCCCGCCCCGAGGTACCGGGAGCTCGGGGGATTGGCGCAATCCCGTTGCGTGACTGGCGGGCCTATTTGTCGGAATAGTCCTGGAATTGGGCGGCGATGGCGGCGACGACGATAAACCCCAGGAGGATAAACGACGCACCTTCCATGGCTCACCCCCTTTGCTGCGACTGGATCCGGATGGGCCCAGCCTCTATGGTTGCCGGGAACCCTCGTCCCGGCAAGGGCTCGAAGTAGGATGGGTAACCTCTTAGCATGGGTCAGGTGAGTGCCCGAGGCAATCCCGAAAAGCCGGGCCCCGGGACCGTCTTCCTCGTCGGTGGAAGGGCCCTGGGCCGGAGCCTCGCTAGCGCGGGGAGCCGGCTCCGGGGTGCTGCGCTTTCCGGGTGCAAAGGGCGTGAACCCCAATAGCGGCTACCCCCAGAGCCCCGATGAAGGTTCCACCCACATTCAGGTCCAAAAGGACGATGCCGATCCATTGAAGCAGGATGACCAGGACCAGGTAGGCCAAAATGGAAAAGCCGGGTCCGCATTCCGCAGAGGCTTGGCCATAACGGGTCATGTCTCGCTCCTAGGGCGTGGTACGTTGCCCCTGGCTTGGAAAGCCGGATCCCGGGAGGCCCCGGGCCCGGGGCTCCCGGCCTCTCCCACAGCCGAAGACTCCAATATAAAGTTCCCGTGGTGGGGTGCGCTAGACTCCCCATCCTATTGGCTCCCAGCCAAGGAGACTTGGATGGGCCGCTGCGTTTCCCGTGCCGTGCCGATCTTGGGCATTCTGGCCTTGACCGCTTCCCCTGCGGGCGCCCTTATGGATCCCCTTGGCCAAGCCATGGAGGACGCTCCCACGGCGTCCCAGCTGGGGGTCCCCAAAGATCCCCAAAGCCCGCTGGGGCAGGTCCCCTTCGAGGAGATGCGGTACGGTGCGGAGAAGGGCGGGGTCTCGGTGGGGCAGGCCTTGTTCCGCGTACGGGCCAAATCCGAGGGCCGGACCCTTCGGATCCAGTTCTGCACCACCGGGCTGGTGAACTTCTTCCGGTCGGTTCGGTACCAGCTCTACTCGGAGCTGAACGGGGCGGGCCCCCCTCCCCAGCCCCATTTCCATCGGCTGACCCGGATCCAAGGGGGCTCTCGTAAGGAGACCCTGGTTCGGTTCGACGATCGAAATGGCCAGGCCACGGCCCATATCGAGAAGCGCAAAGAGGGCGAGCCGGACAAGGCCGAGACCAAAAGCGTGCCTTCAGGGGTTCAGGAGAACCTCTCGGTGATCAACGCCTTGAGGGAGCTCCCCCTGGAAGTGGGCGAAACCTACCGCCTGCCTCTTTTGGACGGCGACGATGTGGAGACCTTGGTGGTCCCGGTCAAGGAGCGGTCGGAGGATATGGAGCGATCCTCCATACGCATCGCGCCCTTCACCGTTGAGGATGGCGAGCGCGAGGAGGGCAGCCAGTGGTCCCTGACGCTGACCGATGATGTGCGGCGGGTGCCGTTGCGCATCCAGATGGCCCCCTCTATGGGAGGCATCGAGCTAACCCTGAAGCGGTATCGGGACCAGGGCCAGGTGAAAAACCCGAACAAGATGTTCTGCGATCCCGGGCTTGAGGCGCCGGGGAGCGCAGACGGCAAGACCCCCGCACCCGACAGGGACTAGCTTCCCTCGAGCCCCTGAGTCAGGGCCTGCCATTCGCTTGCGGGGATCTCCTCCAGCGCGTAGCCGCTGAGGTACTCAACCGCAGCGGCCCGTAGCCAGTACGCCAGGGTCAGGAGGTCGCTCTGGCGGATCCGCGCCCGGGTCGCCTCCTCGCTGGGGGCCAGGTCGATGACCAGAGGCTCCTCGCTCGGCCCTGAAAGCGGGGCGATCTGGATGGAGCTGTTGCCTTCCGCGTCCAGCTCGAACCACCAGTCATCTCCCCGCAAAGGGGCCCCGGAAACCCGGTACCGTTCCTCCTCCCCGACTGGGTCGGGCTCGATATGGACTGGCTCTTGGCGGACTGTCATGGGGGGGCTCCTGGGCATAGGGGGAGGCCTCAACGGATTCGCGGGAGGAAGGAGGACCCTATCCCGCGCCCGCGGCCACTGGCATACGGAGGTCATAGACAATGGCCCTTCAACGGGTTTCCGTGCACAGCCTGGAAGAGGCCGAAGCCCTTCCAGGAGATCCCCGGACCGCGGTGATCTCGGTGACCGATCCGGAGGTGGAAGCCCGATTGGATCCCCGGTTCGGGGCGCTCCTGCGGTTGGCCTTCCACGATGTGGAGGAAGGATACCTGATAGGGCCCTCTTGGCCCGAGTGGGTGCGTCCTTTTGAGGAGACGCAGGCTCAGGATCTGATTGCCTGGGCGGCCGGGCTAGCGGAGGAGCCAGTCCCTTACCACGTGGCGGTGCATTGCCACGCCGGAATCTCCCGCTCTTCGGCCATTGCCTGGTTCTTGCACCAGCGCCATGGGGCGGAGCTCCAATGGCGCCCCCACTTCTATCCGAACAGACGGGTATTACGGCTATTGGGTGAGCACGCCGGACTGGCCGGGATGGCCTGGCCCGGGCTTTGAGCCGGCGACGAGCCCAGCCCTACTGGGAGAGCCCGATCCTAGCCCCGTGGACGGCGGACCGGAAAGGGGATACCGGTCCGCCTCCACCGGCGGGGCTGTGCTAGGACTGCCCTTGGCGCTGTTGGCGACGGGCCTCCGCTAGGCGCTCGCCCAGACCCCGCTCTTTGGCCACCTTGGCCCGCTGCTGGGAAAGGTTGGGGGCCACGAGGGGATAATCCTTGCTCAGGCCGAAAGTCTCCCGATATTGGCGGGGGCTCATGCCGTGGGCATTGTTGAGGTGGCGCTTCAGGGTCTTGAAGGACTTCCCGCAGACAAGGCAGGCAATGGCGTCATTGCCGATGGCTTTCTGGGGAGCCATCACCGGCTCTGCGGTCTGGCCGGACGCCCCGGATGTGCCGGATTCGGGTAGAGCGGCCTCAGAACCGGGCGGGAGATGGCCTTCGCTTTCCATCCGGATGAGGCTGTTGTAGGAGTCCTGAAGAAGCTGCAGGACTTCCTGGGCGGATTCGGCTTGCGAGGCATAATTGGCCGCTATCTGTGCGGCAAGCTCTCGTGTGCCCAACGGGCCCTCCTATGCACGGGTATGGGGGAAAAACGGATTGTATAGGAACAAAGGCACTATATCCAAGTTCCTGCTAGCTTAGTCAGTTAGCAAAGGAAGAGGTTTCCGTTTGCTCCCAGGGGGGACAAGGGATTCTTTGAGTGGAGTGGCTCCATATCGGTAGGGGGATATCTCCCCCTTTGGACTCGAATGACAACAGCCTTTCCGGATTGTTCGAGGTCTCCCGGGAGCCGATCCCATAGGGGGTACGGGCGGCGCGGGGATTGGGATTTCAATCAGGGGAATGGCCGCAGGGCCGGGGGAGAGGAGGGGGCGGTAGGTGTCTCGTTCCCCCGGCCGGTGGGGGAGGCGTTAGAAAGCGGCGTCCTCAAAGACCCGCTGGTTCCATTCGGCACTGGCCCCCTCTCCGCCCAGGCCCATGGGGCCGAAGGCATCACAGAGGCCGCAGGCAATGGCCGCGTAGCCCTGGTCGATGTCCATCACTTCCAGATCGGTGCTGCCACAGAAGGGGCAGGGCTTGAGCTCATCGGTCATGGCGGGTCCTCCTGTCGGCCGAGCGGGCCGTCGTCGGGCCGGGAAGGGGCCGATCGGCGGGCGTTACTCCAGTCCGGGCAGCGGCTGGGGGCAGTGCCGATCGTAACGCAACCGACCGTCCAGGGAGTGGGCACCGGGATGCAGGGTATGACGCCTGCGACCTCCGCTGCCCATAATATGAAATACGGGGCAATCGCGCACGGCCTCCAGGTAATCGGCCACCAGGGAGCGATGGCAGCGATCGGGATCGGCCTCGGCGCACAGCAGCGCGGCGCCTCCGGTGGTCCGGGTCAGGACCCGGTCGATCGCCGCCCGGAAGCGGTCTTCCTCCATGTATCGGGCGAATGCCTGGAGCCCGGCACCGGAGAGGGCAGGATGGCGGTCGCTGTCCCCGGTCCGCTGGGTCCGTTTGCCGCCGAGATCGCGCCCTTCCCAGAGGTATCCGATCCCGGCCTCCGCCAGCGCCCGGGCCAGCGATTCCCGGTTGCACCAAGGGTGGCGGCGGGAGCCCGGATGGGACCGAATGTCCACGACGCATTCGACACCGCTCGCTCGCAGAAGCTCCAGGAAGTCCTCTTGGCAGTGGTTGCTGTGGCCCACGGTTAGCACGGCGGCCGATCCTTTTCCCTATTCCCTCGCCACGGAATCCCGACTCGAGAGCTTTACCCCATGAACACGGTGGACCTCAAGCAGCCTGAGCTCTACAGCAACCGACTCCTCTCCCTCCTGGAATTCAATGCCCGGGTGCTGGAGCAGTCCAAGGATGGGGCGGTGCCCCTGCTGGAACGGCTGCGCTTCCTGTGCATCTCCTCGACCAATATGGACGAATTCTTCGAGATCCGGGTGGCCGGGCTCAAGCAGCGGATGGAGCTCGGAGTGGGCCAGACGGGCCCGGACAATCGCTCCCCCCAGGAGGTAATGCGCCTGGTCAGCGCCAGGGCCCATGAGCTGGTAGAGGAGCAGTACCGGGTCCTCAACGAGGTCTTGACCCCGGCCCTGGCCGGGGATGGCATCCGCTTCATCCGTCGTACCCAGTGGTCCGCCGCCCAACGTCAGTGGCTCCGGCGCTATTTCGAGGAGGAGCTGCTGCCGGTGCTCTCCCCGCTCGGCCTGGACCCCGCACACCCCTTCCCGCGCATCCTGAACAAGTCGCTGAACTTCATCGTTAGCCTGTCGGGCCGCGACGCCTTCGGGCGCAGCGGCGGCGTGGCGGTGGTCCAGGCGCCCCGGGCCCTGCCGCGGCTGATCCGGCTGCCCGCCGAGGAGACCCATAGCGGGCCCAACGACTTCGTGTTCCTGTCGTCGATCATCCACGCCTTCGTGGACGAGCTGTTCCCGGGCATGACGGTCAATGGCTGCTACCAATTCCGGGTCACCCGCAACTCCGACCTCTTCGTGGACGAGGAGGAGATCGACGACCTGCGCCGCGCCCTGGAGGGCGAGCTGCCCCAGCGCCGCTACGGCGAGGCCGTGCGCCTGGAGGTAGCGGACAACTGCCCCGATGACATGGCCGTCTTCCTGCTGCAGGAGTTCGGTCTGGGTCGGGAGGACTTCTATCGCGTCAACGGGCCGGTCAACCTCAACCGCCTGCTGGCCATTCCCGATCTGGTGGATCGCCCCGACCTCCAGTTCGGCGGGTTCACTCCGGGTCTGCCGGTTCCCTTGACCCTCCAGGCCGACCTCTTCGCCACGATCCGGGAGCGGGATGTCCTCCTGCACCACCCCTTCGAATCCTTTACCCCGGTGGTCGATTTCCTCCACCAGGCCGCCCAGGATCCCCAGGTCCTCGCCATCAAGCAGACCCTCTATCGCACCGGACCCGAATCGGCGGTGGTGGATGCCCTGGTCCAGGCCGCCCGTGCCGGCAAGGAGGTGACGGTGGTGGTGGAGCTGCGGGCGCGCTTCGACGAGGAGGCCAACATCGCTCTCGCCAATCGCCTCCAGGAGGCTGGCGCCCACGTGGTCTACGGGGTGGTGGGCTACAAGACCCACGCCAAGCTGATCCTGGTGGTGCGCCGGGAAGGCGACGAGCTACGGGAATACGTCCACCTCGGCACGGGCAACTACCACCCACGCACGGCCCGTCTGTACACCGATTACGGGTTATTCACCGCCGATCCGGAGATCGCGGACGACGTCCACAAGGTCTTCCTCCAGCTCACCAGCCTGGGCCGGGCCTCGGATCTGCGGGCCCTGCTCCAGGCCCCTTTCTCCCTGCACGGGGCCTTGCTGGAAAAGATCGAGCGGGAAACGGCCCATGCCCGGGAGGGCCGCTCCGCTCGGATCGTTGCCAAGGTCAACTCGCTGGTGGAGCCCCGGATCATCCGGGCCTTGTACGCGGCCTCCATGGCCGGGGTCGAGGTCGATCTGATCGTGCGCGGGATGTGCTGCCTGCGGCCCGGGATCGCCGGGGTCTCGGACCGGATCCGAGTGCGCTCGGTGGTGGGCCGCTTCCTGGAGCATACCCGGGTCTATTACTTCGTCAACGCGGGAGAGCCCGAGGTCTACGGCTCCAGCGCCGACTGGATGGAGCGCAACTTCTTCCGGCGCGTCGAGGTCGCCTTCCCCATTCGGGACGCGGCCCTGCGCGAGCGCCTGATCCGCGAGCTGGAGCTCTACCTGCGCGACAATACCCAGGCCTGGGAGCTGGCCGCTGACGGCAGCTACCACCGCCTGCGGCCCGAGGAAGGCGAGGAGCGGATCTCGGCCCAGTATGCACTGTTAGAGGAGCTGGGGGACGATTCCTAGGCCTTTGGCCGTAGGAATGAACCACGGGGAGCACGGCAAACGCGGGGGATCAGAAGATTCGCTTTTTGCCTTCTCGGTGTTCCACGTGCCCTTCGTGATTGGAGGCCTTTGGGTGCCAGCCCGGTCTATTCGAAGGCCAGCGTAACATCGGCCGCCGACAGCCGCTTCGCTTCTTCCTCCAGGTCGGCCCGGGTTAGGGGGTGGTCCTCCAGCCAACCCGCAGGGAAGGCGATTGCCAACCGGTCCCCCTGCACCCGCGCGGTGAAGTCAGGCAAGGGCTCGGAGCTCCGATTGCGGTGGAGCAGCACGGCGAGCCGGAGCAGGATGGCAAGCCGGATTGCCGGGTCCCGCCAGCGCTCCGGGAGGTCCGCCAGCACCTCAGTGGGCAGTTTGCGGCGATGGGCGCGCACCAGGGCGGCGAGCAGGGCCTGCTCCTGGCGGGTGAAGCCCAGGAGATCCGCGCTACCTACGACGTAGGCCCCGTGCTTGTGGTAGCCGCTGTGGGCAATGTCCAGCCCGATCTCGTGAAGGTGGGCGGCCCAGCGCAGGTAGGGTCCCGCCCAGTCGCGCTCCAGGCCCCAGCCCGGGGCGGTCTGCTCCAGCAGGGTCTGTGCGGTGACCGAGACCCGCCGGGCCTGATCCGGATCGGCGTGGAAGCGCTCCGCCAGGACCCGGGTGCTCGACTCCCGGATGTCCTCATCGCGTAGCCGGCCCATCAGGTCGTGCAGCAGGCCCTCCCGCAGGGCCCCGTCGGCGACCTGCAGGCGCTCGATTGCCAGGCCCTCGAATAGGGCCCGGAGGATTGCCACCCCGCCGGGAAAGACCGGCGTCCGGTCGCTATCGAGCCCGGGAAGGCCTTCCAGGGCCGGGGTGGAGCCGTACTCGACCAGGGTCCCCTCCAGCCGCCGGAGGCCTTCGGCGGTGACCTCGCCCTCCGCCCAGCCCGCTTTTGCCAGGACCTGGGCTACCGCGCGGACTGTGCCGGAAGCCCCAATCGCCTCGCCCCAAACCGGGCTGCGAAAGGCTTGCTCCAGAGGCTCCAGCTCTTGGCGGGCGGCGATTCGGGCCCCTTTTAGGCCTTCGGCCGTAAGGGCTCCACCCGGGAAATGCTCGCGGGATAGGCCGACACACCCCACCGCCAGGCTCTCCATGCGGACAGGGCGTTCGCCGTGGCCCAGGATGAGCTCGGTAGAGCCGCCGCCGACGTCGATCACCAACCGGGTCGCTTCCGGGTCGGGAGCCAGGCTGTGGGCGACCCCAACGTAGATGAGCCGCGCTTCCTCCACCCCGGAGACCACCTCGATGGGGTGCCCCAGGACCGCCTCTGCCCGCGCCAGGAAGCCATCCGCATCGCGCAGCCGCCGCAGGGTATTGGTGCCGATGGCCCGAACCTGGGGGGCCGGCAGCTCCCGGATGCGTTGTCCGAAGCGCTCCAGGCAGGCAAGGGCGGCCTCCTCTGTGGTGGGCTCCAGGGTCCGGTCGGGGCGCAGGCCCCCGGCCAAGCGAACCATCTCCTTGAGCCGGTCGAGGATTTTCACCTCCCCGGGCCCGACCCGAGCGACGATGAGGTGGAAGCTGTTGGATCCGAGATCGACGGCCGCCACTGTGGCGGCCCCGGATTCGGCCGAGGTCTCCTGGGAGGCGGTCAAGGCCGGACCTGCGTGGAGGAGAGCCTCTCCAGGACCTTGATCAGGGCCGCCATGTCCTCCCCGCCCAGGCCGAGGCCCCGGGCGGCGTTGACCATCTCCCCGGTGGCGGCCGTCTGTGGCAGGGGCAGGCGGACGTGGCGGGCGGCCTGGCTGACCAAGCCGAGATCCTTGGAAAGAAGGTCCACCGGGAACTGGCTGGTGAAATCCCCGGCCAAGATATTGGCGCCCTTGCCCTGGAACAGAGGCGCTGCGAGGGGGCCCGAGCCGATGGCCTCCAGGACCTGCTCGGGGTTGAGCTCAAGGGCCTGGCCCAGGCTCAGGCCCTCGGCCAGGGCCTGCATGAGGTTGCCCAACATGAGATTGATGACCAGCTTCATTCGGCTGCCTTGGCCGATGTCACCGCAATGCAGCACGGTCTTGGCCATCGCTTCCAGCACTGGCCGAGCGCGGTCCAGGTCGCTCTCCAGGGCTCCGGCCAGG
>JAHEOG010000090.1 GCA_018609925.1 Gammaproteobacteria bacterium | reverse complement strand
TCGGACGGGGGCTCTTCTGGGAGGGGCTGCTCCTCTGGGGAGTCCTCCGGGGTCGCGTCCTTGTCCTCAGTCATGGGCTCCTCACATCGGGCGACGCCTCAGGCCATCTCCTGCAGCCAAAGGGCGGCGTCTTGGGCGTGGTAGGTCAGGATGAGATCGGCACCTGCCCGCCGGAAACCGGTCAGGGTCTCCAGCACCAGCTCGCGCTCGCCAATCCAGCCCCGCTCGGCGCCCGCTTTGATCATGCTGTACTCCCCGGAGACATTGTATACGGCCAGGGGCTGGGTGGCGGCCTCCCGCAGTCGGGTGACCACGTCCAGGAAGGCCAGCCCGGGCTTCACCATGACGATATCGGCGCCCTCGGCCTCGTCCAGCTCCAGCTCCCGCAGGGCCTCCCGGGCGTTGGCCGGGTCCATTTGGTAGCTCCTGCGATCCCCCTGGGCCGGAGCGCTCTCAGCGGCATCCCGGAAGGGCCCGTAGTAGGCGCTGGCGTACTTGGCGGTGTAGGCCATTACGGCGGTCTCCGGGAACCCGGAAGAATCCAATCCCTTCCGGATGGCCCCCACCATGCCATCCATCATACCGGAGGGAGCTACCATGTCCGCCCCGGCCTCGGCCTGGCTGGCCCCTACCCGGGCCAGCCTATCCAGAGTGGCGTCGTTGGCCACCTCACCGCTTTCCCGGAGGACGCCGCAGTGGCCGTGGTCGGTGTACTCACAGAAGCAGGTATCCGCGACCACGCAGAGCTCCGGGGCGGCTTCCTTGACCCGCCGAATGGCCTCCTGGGCCACCCCGTCGGGATTCCAGGCCCCCGAGCCTTCGGCATCCTTGCGGGCCGGGATGCCGAACACTATGACCCCGCCGAGGCCGGCTTCCCGGGACTGACGGGCGACCTCACCGGCGCGGTCCAGGGGAAGCTGATTGATCCCGGGCATGGAAGGCACCGGCACCGACTCCGCGAGATCCTCCTTAAAGAACAGGGGCTGGATGAGATCGCCCGGATGGAGCCGGGTCTCGCGCACCCCTTCCCGGATGGCGGCGGTGCGGCGCAGCCGACGGGGGCGATGACGCATGGCTCAATCCTCCTTTCGGTCAGGGGCGAGTCCCCCGTTAGGCAGGGCCATCCCCTCAAGGGCTCGGAGGAGACCCTCCTCGCTGGCCTCGGGAGCCACCATCGGGGCGGGGAAACCGCTTTCGATCACTGCTTCCGCGGTGACAGAGCTGATTGCCACCAGAGGCACCCCCGACAGGGCCTTTTGGTCACGATCGCGCAGGAAGTGGAGCAGATTGGTGAATGTCGCCGGGCTGGTGAACACGGCTGCGTCCAGGGCAGCCGCCTCAAGCGCCTCACGAACCGGGGCGGGATCCGCCTGGGGCCGGTGCCGTGCGTAGACCGGCACGCGCACCACCTCGGCACCGCGCTCCTCGAAAGTGGTGGGCAGCAGCTCCCGGCCCTCCTCCCCGCGAGCCAGGAGGATTCGCTGGCCGCCGATCCGATGGGAAGCCATCTGGGGCAGGGCCAGCAGCCCTTCCGAGCGGAAGTCCTCCGGTACCGTCACCTCCCGGATGCCATGCCCCTTAAGGGCCTCGGCGGTCTTGCGCCCGATGGCCGCATAGCCCGGGCCCTCGGGCCAGGTCCGGGCGCAGGCCCGGAGGCGCTCGGCGAAACCGGCCACGGCGTTGGCGCTGACGAAGACTAGCCACTGGAAGCCCCCCAGCTCCCCCGCCACCGCCTGCCACGGGCCGAGATCTCCAGGAGGCCCGATGGCGATGGTAGGAAAGATCAAGGCCTCCCCGCCACGCCGACGGATCCCTGCCACCAGCCCCTGGGCCTGGTGGGCCGGGCGGGTCACGAGGACTCGCCGACCCGTCAGGGGAAGCCAAGGCTCAGGCCGGTCCGCCACGGTGTGCAAACCGCCGAAGGACCGCATCGGCCCCAGCCACCAACAGGCGCTCGCCGAGCTGCTGTCCCAGCGATTCGGCCTCCTCGGGGGGTCCACTGACCTCGTCTTCGTACAGCCGGGACCCGTCGGGCTCGCCGACCAGACCGCGCAGCCGAAGCCGGCCGTTCTCCAGCTCTGCGAAGCCGCCCATGGGGACCTCGCAGCCCCCCTGGAGACGTCGATTGAAGGCCCATTCCGCCCGGGTGCGCAGGGCTGTCTCGGCGTGATCGATAGGCAGGATCCGCTCCAGCACGTCGCTATCCCCCTCCCGGCATTCCAGGACGATGGTGCCCTGACCCATGGCCGGGAGGCTGTCGGCGGGGTCCAGGAGGGCCGTAATGCGCTCGCCCCAGCCCAGCCGGCGAAGACCGGCGGCGGCCAGGATCACCCCGTCGTAATCGCCGTCGTCGAGCTTGCGCAGCCGCGTATCGACATTGCCCCGGATCTCGGCCACCTCCAATGCGGGGAAGCGGGCCTGGAGCTGGCAACGCCGACGCAGGCTGGAGGTTCCGATGCGGGCCCCTTCCGGAAGCTCCGAGGGATAGGCGTACGCCCGGGCAAGGAAGGCGTCCCGGGGATCGGCCCGCTCACACACAGCGGCCAGGGTTAGTCCCGCCGGCAGGTCCACGGGAACATCCTTCAGGGAATGGACCGCGACGTCCACTTCCCCGCCCAGAAGGGCCTCGTCCAGCTCCTTGACGAAGGCCCCCTTGCCCCCCAGCGCCGTTAGGGATCGGTCCCGGACCCGATCCCCGGTGGTGGTGATGGGGACGATCTCCGCCCCGGTACCGGTAACCGCCTCCAGTCGATCCCGGGTGTGCCCGGCCTGCCACAGGGCCAATTGGCTTCCGCGGGTGCCGATGCGGATGGGAACCTCGCTCAAGCTCGCTCCTCGAAATGGGCCCGGGGCTCGGAATAGGGGGCTATGTTGGGTAAAACCGACAAGGAGATCAAATCGCCCCCCGCAGGGGCCGCTCCTCGCCCGGTTTGACGGCCTTACCGCGGGACCGTATGCTTTTCGGGCGGTTCCCTATTGGGCCCGTCTTCCCCTTTTTACCGGCGCCACGCGGAGCCATGCCCCAGACCACCCTCCGGCTGCTCACCTACAACATCCAGGTGGCCATCGGCTCCCGCCGCTACCACCACTACGTGAGCCACGGCTGGAAATACGTCATGCCCCACGGCCAGACCCTCCGCAATTTGGACCGCATTGCGGAGGTATTGGCTCCCTTCGACATCGTCGGGCTGCAGGAGGCCGACGGGGGCAGCTTTCGCACCGGCTTCATCGACCAGTCGCAATACCTGGCCACTCGCGCCCGGTTCGAGACCTGCCTCAGCATGGTAACCCGGGATTTCGGCCGGCTCGCCCAGCACACCAATTCCCTGCTGGCCCAGCATCCGGTCCAAGCGGTCTACGAGCATCGGCTGCCGGGGGCCATGGACGGTCGCGGGGTACTGGAGGCCCGCTGCCAGCTGGAGGGCCAGCCCCTGACCATATTTGTGACCCATCTGGCCCTGCGCCGGCGCACCCGCATGCGCCAGGCCCGCTTTCTCGCACGGCTGATCCGGTTCGCCGGGCCATCGGTGGTGATGGGGGATTTCAACGCCAAGCCCGACTCCCGGGAGCTGGCCTATCTGGCCGACCGGGCCGGGCTATGCCTGCCGCCCTATCCGAGCCACGGGACCCTTCCCAGCTGGCGTCCCCGGGCCGCAGTGGATCACATCCTGGCGACCCCGGAGCTCACCTTGGAGGAGTACGCTCCCCTCCCGGAGCTCCTCTCCGATCACCTGCCCGTCCAGGCCCGGGTCCGCTGGGCGGTGCCGGTGCGCGCCCCCGACGTCCTCGGGTCGGAAGAGACGAGCGCGGCTCCCGCGGAGCCCGAGCCGGCCTGAGCCGGTCCTACCTGCAGCCGAAGCAGCGATCCTTTATAATCTCCTTTGCGCTGGCCTGCTTACCCCGCGGGCCAGCTGCTCAGCACGTGCCTACCCCCAACTATCGAGGTAATGCGTTGACGGCCGAGAGCGCGAGCCCCGAAACCCGCGCCTTCGAGACGGAGGTCCAGCAGCTCCTGCACCTGATGGTGCATGCCCTGTACTCCCACCGGGAGATCTTCCTGCGGGAGCTGATCTCCAACGCCTCCGATGCCATCGATCGGCTCCGTTTTGAGGGCCTCCAGGACGAGTCCCTGTTCGAAGGCCAGAAAGAGGGCCGGATCACGCTCCGCCCCGACCCCGATTCCGGAACCCTGACCGTGGCCGACAACGGCAGCGGCATGGACCGTGACGAGGTCATCGCCAACTTGGGCACCATCGCCCACTCCGGATCCCAGGCCTTCCTGGAGCAGCTCACCGGGGACGAGCAGGAGGACGCCCGGCTCATCGGTCAGTTCGGGGTGGGCTTCTACGCCGCCTTCATGGTGGCGGACCGGGTGACCGTGGAAACCCGGCGCGCAGGCCGGGAAAGCGGCGAAGGGGTGCGCTGGGCCTCCGACGGATCGGGAAGCTACACGGTGGAGGCCATCGAGCGCCCCGAGCTGGGCACCGCCATCACCCTGGAGCTCAAGGAGGACGCCCGCGAGTTCCTGGAAGCGGAGACCCTGCGACGGGTGGTCAAGACCTACTCCGACCACATCCCATACCCCGTGGTGCTGGAGGCCCCGGATGCCGAGCCGGAGACCCTCAACGAGGCCTCGGCCCTCTGGGCGCGCCCCCGGAGCGAGATCACCGAGGAGGAATACCGCCAGTTCTACGCCCATATCGCCCATGGCGACACCGAGCCGCTCGCCTGGCTGCACTTCCACGCCGAGGGCACCACCGAATATACCGCCCTGCTCTACATCCCCTCCCGTCCCCCCATGGACCTGTGGCAGCCGGACGCCCGCCATGGGGTGCGCCTCTACGTACGCCGGGTCTTCATCACCGACCAGGCCCGGGAGCTGCTGCCCACCTACTTGCGCTTCCTGCGCGGGGTGGTGGACGCCCCGGACCTGCCCCTGAACATCTCCCGGGAGATGCTGCAGTCGGATCAGCAGGTGGCACGCATCCGCAAGGGCATCGTGCGCCGGGTCCTGAAGCGACTCACCGAGATGGCGGAGAGCGAGTCGGATCGCTACCGGCGCTTCTGGGAGAACTTCGGGGCGGTACTGAAGGAGGGCATTCCGGAGGATCCCAGCAACAAGGAGGAGCTCGCCGGGCTTCTGCGCTTCCGGACCTCCCGGCGCCCCGACGAATGGGTCTCGCTGGCCGACTACAAGGCGGGCATGCGGGAAGGGCAGCAGGCCATCTACTACCTCACCGGGGACGATCTGGATACCTTGCGCAACAGCCCCCAGCTCGAGGTCTTCCAGGCCAAGGGCGTGGAGGTGCTCTTGCTCACCGATCCGGTGGACGAGTGGGTCGTAATGCACCTCACCGAATACGACGGCACCCCCCTGACCAGCGTTGCCCACGGCGACCTGGACCTGGGGGATCTGGAGGAGAAGGATTCGGAGGCCACCGAAGAACGGGAGACCCCGGCCGGCTTCGAGGGCCTATTGGAGACCCTGCGGGAGCGCCTCGGCGGAGGGGCTTCCGATGTCCGGCTCTCCCAGCGCCTGACGGACAGTCCGAGCTGCATCGTAGCCGCGGAGGACGCCTTGGGGGAGCACATGGAGCGCATCCTGCGGGCAGCCAATCAGCCGGTTCCCGAGAGCCGTCCCGTGCTGGAGCTCAATCCTCACCACCCCCTGATCCAGCAGATGAAGCAGATCCACACCACCGACCCCAACGACAAGCGACTGGAGCAGTGGGGCTGGCTGTTGCTGGACCAGGCCCGGCTGGCTCAGGGAGCGGACCTTCCCGACCCGGCCGGAGCCGCACGCCGCATCTCCGCCATGATGGACGAGCTGGCCGGCTCGGGCCCCACCCGGATCATCACTTGAGCCTCCCCGGAAGGAGCACCAGGACGTGGAGACGCGAAGGAGGCGGTAGCCTTCCGGTTGCCGGTTCCAGGGGATTATCGATCTCAGGCCGTAAAACGCCAGGAAGGGTCGCTTAGAGCCTCCGCCTGGGATTTCCCTTTACGGTTGGCATCTTGGCGCCTTGGCGTTGGCCTCCCTTACTCCCCAAATGAGCAAATCGATTCCCAGGAGCATTGCCATGCCCAGCCTGGACAGCTTCGGGACCCGCGACACCCTTACAGTGGCCGGCCGGAAGCATGCCTTCTTCAACCTGAACCGGCTGGAAGCCGACCTCTCGCGCATGCCCGTTAGCCTGCGGGTCCTGCTGGAGAACCTCCTGCGCAACGAGGACGGCGAGCGCATTCGGAGCTCGGAGATCGAGCCCCTCGCCCGCTGGACCCCCGAGCTGGCGGGCACCAGCGAGCTGGGATTCTCCCCCGCCCGGGTGCTGCTCCAGGACTTCACCGGAGTGCCGGCGGTGGTGGACCTGGCCGCCATGCGCGACGCCATGGCCGACCGGGGAGGCGATCCGCGACGGATCAATCCCCAGGTCCCCGCCGAGCTGGTGATCGACCACTCGGTCCAGGTGGATGAATACGGGACGGAAGGCGCCTGGGCGGCCAATACCGCCCGTGAATACCAGCGCAACGGGGAGCGCTACGCCTTCTTGCGCTGGGGCCAGCGGACCCTGGACAACTTCCAGGTGGTCCCCGCCGAGTCCGGGATCGTGCACCAGGTCAACCTGGAATACCTGGCCCGGGTGGTCTTTACCGAGGAGACCGAGGACGGGTCCCTGGCCTATCCCGACACCCTGGTGGGAACCGACAGCCACACCACCATGATCAACGGCTTGGGGGTTCTGGGCTGGGGCGTGGGGGGCATCGAGGCCGAGGCCGCCCTGCTCGGCCAGCCCATCTCCATGTTGGTGCCGGAGGTGGTGGGGGTCCGGCTCACGGGACGGCTCCCGGAGGGGGCTACGGCCACCGATCTGGTACTGACCATTACCGAGCGCCTGCGGAGCCACGGCGTGGTGGGAAAGTTCGTGGAGTTCTTCGGGCCCGCCATCGGCGAGCTCCCTCTGGCGGACCGGGCCACCATCGCCAATATGGCCCCCGAGTACGGAGCCACGGTGGGCTTCTTCCCGGTGGATGAGGCGACCTTGGACTATCTCCGCCAGACCGGCCGCTCTGAGGAGCACATCCGGCTCTGCGAGGCCTACCTGCGAGCGCAAGGCCTTTTCTGGACACCGGAGCAGCCGGAGCCGGTCTTCAACGAGACGGTGGAGCTGGACCTGGGCGCGGTGGAGCCGAGCCTGGCCGGCCCCAAGCGGCCCCAGGACCGCGTCCCTCTGGCCCGGGCCAAGGAGAGCTTCCGGGCCGCCCTCGCCGAGACCTACGGCAAGGACTCCGACGCCGAAGCCACGGCCACCGCCGAGCTGGCATCGGGTCCCGCCGAGCTCGGGCACGGCTCGGTGGTCATCGCCGCCATCACCTCCTGCACCAACACCTCCAATCCGGTGGTGATGCTCACCGCCGGCCTGTTGGCCCGGAGGGCGGTGGAGCGCGGCCTGACCTCCCACCCCTGGGTCAAGACCAGCCTGGCCCCCGGCTCCAAGGTGGTCACCGACTACCTGGCGGACAGCGATCTGCTGCCCTACCTGGAGCGTTTGGGCTTCTACCTGGTGGGCTACGGGTGTACCACCTGCATCGGCAACAGCGGTCCCCTGCCCGAGCCCGTAGCCGCGGCCATCGAGGAAGGGGACCTGGTGGCCGCCTCGGTCCTGTCCGGGAACCGCAACTTCGAGGGCCGAATCCACCCCAATGTCCGCGCCAACTACCTGGCGAGCCCCCCGCTGGTGGTGGCCTATGCCCTGGCGGGGGCCATGGACATCGACCTCCAGCGGGAGCCTCTAGGCACGGACAACCGGGGCGAGCCGGTCTACCTGAGCGAGCTCTGGCCCTCCATGGCGGAGGTGGACCGGCTCCGCCGCGAGCACCTGGATCCGGCCGATTTCCACCATGCCTATGAGTCCATCTTCGAGGGCGACGCCAACTGGGAGGCCCTGGATACGCCCGAAGGGGACCGATTCCAGTGGGATCCGGACTCCACCTACATCCAGCGCCCCCCCTTCTTGGAGGAGCTGGACCCGGAGGCGGCCGGACCTCCTCCCATCGAGGAAGCCCGGGCGCTGGCGGTGGTTGGCGACTCGGTGACAACGGACCACATCTCCCCGGCCGGGGCCATCGAGGCGGACAGTCCCGCCGGACAGTACCTCATGGACCGCGGCATTACCCCGGCCGAGTTCAACTCCTACGGGGCCCGGCGGGGCAGCCACGAGGTGATGATGCGCGGCACCTTCGCCAACGTCCGGCTGCGCAACCAGCTGGCCCAGGGCAAGGAGGGCGGCTGGACGACCCACCTGCCCTCCGGGGAGCTCCTGCCCATCTTCGATGCGGCCATGCGCTATCGCGAGGAGGGGACGCCCCTGGTGATCCTGGCCGGCAAGGAGTACGGCACCGGGAGCTCCCGCGACTGGGCGGCCAAGGGTCCCGCACTGCTCGGCGTTCGGGCCGTGATCGCCGAGAGCTACGAGCGCATCCACCGGTCCAATCTGATCGGGATGGGGATCCTGCCCCTGGAATTTCGGGAAGGGGAGAGCGCCGCGGCCTACGGGCTGACCGGGGAGGAGATCTTCACCCTGCCCGGGGTGCCCGAGATCCGGGAGACCGGAGGCGAGCTGGGCGCACTGGCTCGCCGGCCCGGAGGCAAGGAGCGAAGGATCCCCCTGCGGATCCGGCTGGACACCCCGAACGAGCTGGCCTACTTCCGCAACGGGGGCATCCTGGCCTACGTCCTGCGTCGGATGGCGGCCTAGCTCGACCTGCGCCCTACGGCAGCCCCCCGGATCTCCCCGGGAGGCACCTCAAGGCCCGAGGTAGGGACGGAATAGCTTTCTCCAGGAAGGGCCAGACCTACCGGATCAGGTCCCGGCGATCTGCGACCAGTCCGTCTCCAGACAGGTGGTCACCGCCCGGCCGATGCCTTCCAGCACGGCATCGGTATTGGCCGACAGGGAGCGGGCAAGCAGGACCAGCACCAGGCTCTTGCCCTGGATCTGGATGGGCCGGAACAGGAGCTTGCGCTCCTGGCCCATACTCACCGCCACGTATTCGGGGCTCCGCTCCTCCCCTTCGGGCTCGCCGAAGCCCGCGAAGGAGGCCGCCTCCCCCGGGGGGCGTCCCGGCTGCCCGGGCGTGGGCGGGAAGGCCTCTTTCAGGGTATTCAGGAGCTGATTAGACTTGGGGGCCAGCGCCGTGATCCGATCGGGATGCTCGAATCCCCGGCTGGCCACTGACCAGCCATCGGGGCCGACTACCATGGCTCCGAGGAAGCGACGGCTGCGGATGGTTTCATCCAGCACCCACTCCAGGCGAGTCTGGCCCGAGTCTCCGGCTGTGGCTCCCGGCGGGGAGAAATCGGTATAGCTCCCAGGGTCTTCGGCGCTCATCGGATCCTCCTTGTCCCAGGACTCCGTCCGGGGTGGACGGCTTTCCAAGAGTAGGCGATGGCGCTAGTCCTTGCCAAGGCCGCCGGGCTTCTTTTGATGCCGCCGGGGATCTTCATCCTCGGGGCCCTGATCACGATCGCGCTAGCCATCCGGTTCCCGCGGGCGGCGCGGGTCCTCGGCCTGCTGGTGCTGATTGCCGCCTACGCCCTTTCCATCCGGCCCGTGGCGAAGCCCCTCATCACCACCCTCGAGGATCGCCATGGCGCGCTGCAGGGGATTCCGGACCGGGCCCAGGCCATCGTGGTCCTCGGCGCCGGCCAGGTCTTCGATAGCCCCGCCCACGAGGGGGCCTGGCTGGCGGATGCCGCCCTCCAGCGGGTCCACCACGCCGCCCGGCTCGCTCGGGACAGCGAGCTCCCTGTTTATGCCACCGGGGGGACTCCGCTCGGCCACGGGGTCCCCAGCGCACGCATCATGGCCCGGGCCATGACCCGGGACTACGGGGTGGATCCGCAACGCATCACCGAAGAGACCGCCTCGCGCAACACCGCCGAGCACCCCCGCTTCCTGAAGCCCCTTCTGGAGCATCGGGACCGCATTGTCCTGGTCACCACGGCCTGGCACATGCCCCGAACCGTGGCCACATTCCGAGCCGCCGGTCTCGAGCCCATCCCGGCCCCTACGGATTACCACCCGGAGCGCGGCAAGCCCTTCCATTGGCTTGACCTGATCCCTTCGGCGAACGCTCTGACCATGAGCCGCAACGCCTGCCACGAATATCTGGGACTCGCCTACTACCGGCTTCGGGGCTGGATCTAACGGCGGCACCGGCCCTGGGCCGGCGAGGGCCGGGCGTTTACAATCAGAGCCAGAACCCCCGGTTCCAAGGGGGCCAAAGGAGGGAGCTATGAGCCAAGGGCCCGGAGCCGTGAGCCGCCAATCCCGCGCGGCCGAGCTCCGCTCCGGCGGCGAGGCGTCCGAGCTCGACGTCCTGGAAGGCGTCGAGCAGGAGCGCGGGCTGGACATCACCAACCTGCGGGACCGAACGGGGCTGGTAACCTATGATCCCGCCCTGGCCAACACCGCGGCCACCGCCAGCGACATCACCTACCTGGACGGCGAGCGCGGCATCCTTCGCTACCGCGGCTACCCCATCGAGGAGCTGGCGGAAGGGGCCTCCTTTGTGGAAACCGCCTACCTCCTCATCTACGGCGATCTCCCCACCCAATCGGAATACGACCGCTTCTCCGGAGCCCTATCGGAGCATTCCCTGCTCCACGAGGACATGAAGCGCTTCTACGACGGCTACCCCATGACCGCCCACCCCATGGCGATCCTGTCGGCCATGGTCAACTCCCTTTCCACTTTCCACCCGGAAGCCCAGGAGGCGCTGAATCTGGAGGAGCGGGATCGCACAATCGTGCGCCTGCTCTCTAAGCTCCGGACGATCACCGCCTTCGCCTACAAGAAGCTGCACGGCCAGCCGTTCATCTACCCCCACAGCGAGCTCTCCTACTGCGCCAACTTCCTTTACATGATGTTCGCCCTGCCCACCGAGACCTACCCGGTGGACGAGGAGCTGGAGCGCGTCCTGAATCAGCTTTTGATCCTGCACGCCGACCACGAGCAGAACTGCTCAACCCACACCGTGCGAACGGTGGGCAGCGCCCAGACCAACCTGTTCGCCTCGGTCTCGGCGGGGATCAACGCCCTCTGGGGGGTACGCC
>JAHEOG010000089.1 GCA_018609925.1 Gammaproteobacteria bacterium | reverse complement strand
CACGGATCTGCAGACCCGCAGTCCCACCCTGGAGGATGTCTTCCTGGATCTCACGGGCGAGCCCCTCGCCCCGCAGGAGGAGCTGGCGTGATGGAGTTCAACGCCGTCGGCTTCTACACCCTGCTCTGCAAGGAGATCAAGCGCTTCTGGAAGGTGGGGATCCAGACGGTGTTCTCCCCCATGGTGACCACCCTACTGTACCTGCTGATCTTCAGCTACGCGCTGGAGGACCGGGTGACCGTCTACCCCGGGGTGAGCTACACCGAGTTCCTGGTTCCGGGGCTGATGATGATGGCCATCATCCAGAACGCCTTCGCCAACAGCTCCTCCAGCCTCATCCAGTCCAAGATCACCGGCAACCTGATCTTCATCCTCCTGCCGCCCCTTTCGAGCCTGGAGCTCTACCTGGCCTTTGTTCTTGCAGCGGCCCTGCGGGGCATGCTGGTGGGGGTGAGTGTCTACGTGGTTTCGGTGTTCTTTGTCGATCTGAGCCTGGCTCACCTGGGACCGATCCTGCTGTTCGCCTTCCTGGCCAGCTCTGTGATGGGGGCCTTCGGCCTGATCGCCGGGATCTGGGCGGAGAAGTTCGACCAGATTGCTGCCTTCACCAACTTCTTCGTGGTGCCGCTGTCGTTCCTGTCCGGGGTCTTCTACTCCATCCACGACCTGCCCGAGTTCTGGCGGTCGGTGTCCCACCTGAACCCCTTCTTCTACATGATCGACGGCTTCCGGGCGGGGTTCATCGCCCACTCGGACGTGCCCATGATCTACAGCTTCGGCTTTGTCGTGGGCTTTTTGGTCCTGCTGTCGGTCCTGTCTCTGCGGATGCTGCACACCGGTTACAAGATCCGCACCTGAGACCTGTCGGCAACCTATTTCCGCCGTGTATCCGCAGATACCCGGTAGCCGCTGCCGTTGCCGGAGGGGGCAGCGCTGCTTAGCAGTCCCCAGACGGTGACGGCCATTACCCAGAGCAGGCTTATCTCCAGGCCGAGGAATGTCGCGATCTTGAGGTAGGCGAATTCGGGGGCGACGAAACGCACCAGCCAGCCGGCGCCCTCGTTGGCCAAAGCGAAGCCGAACGGTAGCCAGATCCCGAAGTGCTTGGTCCGATCGCTCACCGGGGCGAAGAGCATGAGGTGGACCAGGGTGAGCACCAGGATGCCCATGGAGAAGAGGTGGAAGTGAGCCACCTCCAGCATCCCCGGGTAGCTGCGGGGCTTCTGGAACTCCTCGGGGTTGCCCAGGTAGTAGTGGACCACCGATTCGTAGGTGAGGCCCATGTCCAGGAAGTACATGGCCCCGTTGCTCACCCACAGGAGCAGGACGTAGACCAGGAACAGGTAGATGACGGTCCGGAGGAAGGGGTTGCGGCGCTGCTCCCCCGTCACCGCGAAGCGCATGGCTATTCCTCCGTCAGCTTGACCCGTTGGACCGCCAGGGTCCACCGCACTGCCGCGGTCAGGGTGCGGCCGGTGTAGGAGGCCCCGGACATGCCGTGGATGCCGGACCCCAGCTCGATCTCCTTGGGCTGGGCCCGGTCATCGAACTGGGCGAGCCAGCGTCGACTCGGCTTGTACTCGGGGGGCTCCCCCCAGCCGAGGACCCGCACCGCCATCACCTTACCCTCCGTGTCCAGGGCTACCAGGAAGGTCCCCGGCTTGGTGCGGATGGTCCGGGTCTGGAGGAAGGCGTAGCCCCGCAGATCCCCGGACTCGCTGATGATTCGGTAATAGGACAGCAGGCGGCTGCCGAGCTCCTCCCGGGCCCTGTTCTCGATGCGCCGCGCCTCTTTCTTGCTCAGGAAGAGGTTGTCCTTTTCCCCCTGGACCTCGCCCTCGTAGATTGAGCGGAAGGTGGGATCCAGGTCGGGGCCTTCGGCGGCAACCGCCGGCCCAAGCGCAATCAGTACGACGGTCAGGACGGCGAGACCGGACAGCCTCAACGCGATGGCTCTGTGCAAGGGATTCTCCTAAAGCCAAAAGGCAAGGCGCATCCGGTTTGACCCGGACGCGCCTTGCTTCCACCACGGCAGGACCTTGGTGCCGGCTAGAAGTTGTAGCCCAGCCCCACCAGGAACTCCTCCTGGTTGTTGGTGGGCCCGTCGCTGTCGAAGTCCCGGAACTCCGCCTTGATGGCCACCTGGGGATGCGGCATGTAGTGCACCCCCGCGGTGATGATCTCGCGGTCGTTGCTGCCGTTCTTGCTGAACCCGGAGACCACCTCGTCCTGGGTGTCCACCTGGGAGTAGCGCACCCAGGGGTAGAGCTTTTGGTTGCCGGTGCCCTCGATGAAGCGAAGGATATTGTAACCGCCCTCGACGTACCAGCCCTGCATCTTCTCGGGCACGGCATTGCCGGAGGGGGCATCTCTTACGTTGGTATCGGGGTCAAAATCCACGGTATTGTTCACCGACCGGGTGTCATCGATGTCCGCCTGGGTGAACAGGCCGCGCAGCCAGAGCCCGTCGCGCTTCCACTCGCCGTGGACATCCCACATGGTAATGGTGGCATCGCCCGAGAACCGGTTGAGTTGGTCCATGTCGCCGTGCAGGCCGGAGACGCCCACGGTGGCGCCCAGCATCGGATGCCAATCCACGCTGCCGCTGAAGGCCAGATCCTCGGCGAAGGCGGCGCCGTCCTGCTTCACGTCGCCGAGACCCTCGCTTGCGGTCTCGGGGCCCAGACCGCCGGCATCGAAGCCGTTCTGGAGGTAGCCGACGTATTCCACCGCCCCGCCGGCGAGCTCCCCGTACGCACCAACGGCGTTCTCGCGCAGGGTGGTGGGGATTATGGTCTTCTCAACGAACGGCCGCTCGTTGCCGAAGAAGGTGGGCGGCTCGTGCTCCTCGTTGATGATACCGAGCGGGAGCAGCACCAGCCCGGCCCGCGCGTTGAACCGGGGATCGAAGGCGAAGTCGAGGTAGGCGAACTCCACTTCCGCCTCGTGCTCGCGTTCGGTGCCGCCGTCCTCCTGCTCGACCTCGGTCTCGAACTCGAACTCGGAGTTGAAGACGATCCAGTCGTTGAACCGATACCCGAAGTACAGGATCTGGCGCAGGGGCAGAGCGGTGTTGGGCCCGGTGTCGGTGGCCTTGAAGAAGGTCTGGCCGTAGCCGCCGATGGAGAGCCCAGGCCCCTTGGTGTAGATCTTGCTAGCGTGATGGCTAATCCCGCCGCGGCTCCCCTCCACCGGCTCGCCGGCAAGGACGCCCCCGCCGCTGTGCTCGTCTCCTTTCTTCTGGACTTCCTCGCTCAGGATCTCGACCTGCTCCTCCAGCTCCTCGATCCGCTCCTCGGTGTCCCCCTCCGCGTCCTGGGCGTGGACCGGCAAGGCCATCGCCCCCGATAGGGCGAGGGTGGACAAGATGGCAGTGTATTTGCGCATGGGTCCTTCCCCTTTGTAGGTGGAAATAAGAATAGTTCCCATTTACTTGCTGGCGAAGGGTAAGGCTCGGGGCGAAGCCCGTCAATAGGAATGAGAATGTTTTTAATTTTCGTTCAGGAAGGGGAGGGAAGGAAGGGGTGTCTGGGCTCTCGGTTTCTCGGGGAACGGGACTCGGGTAGCATGGGTCCATTCATCAAGTGCAATCATCGGGGAAGCCACCATGGATGCGGAAACGGTCAAGGCCCGGGTTCAGGCCGAGCTCCCCGGAGCCCAGATTCATGTCCAGGGCGAAGGCGATCGCTTCGGGCTGCTGGTGGTGGCCCCGGAATTCGAGGGGCTGCCCAAAGTCAAACAGCACCGCAAGGTCTATTCGGCCCTTGGCGAAGAGCTCAAGGGCGAGCTCCACGCCCTGGAGGTCAAGACCTTCACGCCCGAGCAGTATCGGGCCATGGTGGAAGCCAACAATCCCAATTAGTCGAGCCTCGCGAAGGAGGTGTCGGTAGCCATGGATACAGCCGTTTCCCAGAAGATCGAGGACACCGTGAATAGCGACCGCGTCGTGCTGTTCATGAAGGGGACCAAGGACTTCCCGCAGTGCGGCTTCTCGGGCCGGGCTGTGCAGATCCTGCAGAACCTGGATGTCGATTTCCGGGATGTGAATGTCCTGGAGGACAACAGCATCCGGGAGGGGATCAAGGAGTACTCCGACTGGCCGACCATCCCTCAGCTCTACGTCGACGGGGAGTTCGTCGGCGGCAGCGATCTGCTGCTGGAGATGTATCAGAACGGGGAGCTGGAGGGGATGATCAAGGCCTAAGGCGCCGCGCGGGACCCCCTCCCCGCCTCCCTGCCTTCGGGGCCTCGGTCGGGCCCCGGAATCCCTTCCGTGGCCCAGGATTCGGGGTCCTGGTTGCCTGTGATCCCGATGTGATTTAATTGGCCCCCGGTTCCCGAGGGGACCAGGCCTACGTGCCAGCGAGGGGGCCGTGGATAAGATCATCCTGCGGGGGGGCAATCGGCTGGAAGGAGAGATGCGGGTCAGCGGCGCCAAGAATGCGGCGCTGCCGCTGATCGCCGCCTCCCTTCTGGCCGAGGACCCCATGCATTTCACCAATGTTCCCCACCTCCAGGATGTGACCACCATCATCGAGCTCCTGGGCCAGGTGGGAGCCCGGGTGATCGTGGGCGAGCGCATGAAGGTGGAGGTGGACGCCACCGCCATCCACTCGGTGCGCGCGCCCTACGAGCTGGTCAAGACCATGCGGGCCTCCATTCTGGTCCTCGGACCCCTGTTGGCCCGCTACGGGGAGGCGGAGGTGAGCCTGCCGGGGGGCTGCGCCATCGGCACCCGGCCGGTGAACCTCCACCTCAAGGGCCTGGAGGCCATGGGCGCCGAGATTCGGGTGGAGGAGGGCTACATCAAGGCCCGCGCCCCCCGACTACAAGGGACGCGGTTCTTCTTCGACCAGGCCTCGGTGACCGGAACCGAGAACCTGATGATGGCCGCTACCCTGGCCGAGGGCACCACGGTGCTGGAGAACGCCGCCCGCGAGCCCGAGGTGGCCGATCTGGGCGAGTGCCTGAACCGGATGGGCGCGCGCATCTCCGGCATTGGCACCGATGAGCTGGTCATCGAAGGGGTCTCCCGCTTGGGGGGTGTGGAGCACCGCATCCTGCCCGACCGCATCGAGGCCGGCACCTACATGGCCGCGGCCGCCCTGACCCGGGGCGATGCCACTGTTAAGGGGGCCCGGCCGGGTCATGTCGAGTCGGTGGTGGAGAAGCTCCGGGAGATGGGCGCGGAGGTGACCCTGGGTGGGGACTGGATCCGGGTCCGCATGGACGATCGTCCCAGTCCCGCCAACCTGCGCACCCAGCCGTACCCCGGCCTGCCCACGGACATGCAGGCCCAGCTCATGGTTCTGAACGTCCTGGCCCACGGCAGCGCCACCGTCACCGAAACGGTGTTCGAGAACCGCTTCATGCACGTCCAGGAGCTGCGGCGCATGGGAGCGGAGATCGAGCTCACGGGCAACGCGGCGATGGTGCGGGGGGTGGAGCGGCTGACCGGGGCCCCGGTCATGGCTACCGACCTGCGGGCCTCGGCCAGCCTGGTCCTGGCTGGACTGGTGGCCGAGGGCGAGTCCTCCGTGGAGCGGATCTATCACATCGACCGGGGGTACGAGCGCATCGAGGAGAAGCTGGCCCTGCTGGGCGCCGATGTGCGGCGCGTCCCGGCCTGATGTTCGGGGTGGCACCGCCAACGGCGCCAAGAGCGCCAGGACACCAAGGCCACTATAAACGGGTTCGTATGACGTCTTGGCCTTTTCCGTGTCCTTGGCGGTTCGAGCTCGGAAGGACTTGCGATGCCTGATGGCGAGCTGACCATCGCCCTGTCCAAGGGGCGTATCCTGGAGGAGACCCTGCCCCTGCTGGCCCGCATCGGGATCGAGCCGGCGGAGGACCCCGAGGCCTCCCGGCGCCTGGTGGTGGAGACCAACCGTT
>JAHEOG010000088.1 GCA_018609925.1 Gammaproteobacteria bacterium | reverse complement strand
CTTGCCGCCTACAACGTGGGCATGGGCCATCTCAAGGACGCCCGCGAGCGGGCCAAGCGCCTGGGGCGCGATCCGGATAGCTGGAGTGACCTGAAACAGGTCCTGCCCAAGTTGGCCCAGAAGGCCTACTACAAGGACCTGCGGTATGGCTACGCTCGGGGTACGGAGCCGGTGAAGTACGTCCGCCGGATCCGGCAGTACGATCAGATCCTGACCCGGGCGCTTGGCTCCTGAGGCGGTCTCGGCGAATCCGGGGGGGTAGGCGCGGGGGCTATTGGAGCTGGCGATCGGCCTCGCGCAGGGCGGCCACGTCCAGGGTACCGGCGGCCGCGCGCAGCTGCAGGCGGGCCAGCAGGTAGCTGTGGCGGGCCTCGGCCAGCTGTTGCAGGGCGCCGAAGTAGTCCTGTTGGGCGTTCAGGACATCCACGCTGGTCCGCCGGCCCACCTCGAAGCCGGTTTCGGTGGCGTCGAGCTGGGTCCGGGCCGAGCGAACCTGGGCCCGCAGGCTGCGCACTTCCTGCATGGCGGACTGCCAATCCAGGAAGGCCTGCTTGGTGTCCAAACGAATCTGCTGCTGCTCATCGTCGAGCTGAAGTCGAGTCTGAGCCGCCTGGGTGCGCTCGATCTCGGTCTGGGCTGAGACCGATCCGCCCTGGTAGATCGGCCAGGTCAGATTGATCCCGATGACCATGTCCTGATTGGAGGTGAAGAAGCTGCCCCCTTCCGTCCGGGTGAACGAGGCCTCGGCGTTGAGCTCGGGCCAGCGGTCCCGACTCGCCAGCTCCGCCTCCTTGCGGTTGGCGCTGAGCTGCTTGTTGAGCTCCTCCAGGCGCGGATGGGACTGCAGGGCCTTGTCCACCCACTCCTCGGAGTCGGCGGGCTGGGGCGCCTCCAGGGTGACCTCGGGCAGGGAGTCGAGGTTGGGCAGGGGCTCCCGGATGAGCCGGCGTAGCTGCTCCCGGGACGTCTGCAGGCGGTTGCGGGCCTGGATCAGCCGGGTTTGGGCCTGGTCCCGCGTGGCCTCCGCCTCGCGCACGCCGACGACGTCCCCGGTGCCCACCTCGAACCGGGCCTGGGCCCGTTCGAGCTGCTCCTTGACCCGGTTGACCTCCCGCTCGGCGAGGGACACCTCTTCCTGGGCGTTCAAAACGTCGAAGTAGGCGCTGGCCACCTCGATCATCAGATCCTGGCGGGTTGCCCGGATGGCGGCATCGGCCTGGGACTGGCTCACCTCGGCGATGTCCCTGGCGATCCAGGTCCGGCCTCCGCTGTAGATGGGCTGGGTCAGGGTGACCGCATAGTTCTGCTGGTCGAAGCTGGTTGTGGTGGTCGGCCCCCCCCCGATGCTCTGTTTGTTGCGGGTTTGGGTGAGCGAGGCCTCCCCGGTAAGGCGTGGGAAGATCCCGGCCAGGGCCTCCTCCTCCTGGAGCTCGGCTAGCAGCCGATCCTTTTGGGTTTGCTCCAGGCCGGGATCCACCTCTACCGCTCGACGATAGATATCGGCCAGGCCCACGGCGGCCGCCGTGGCGGGGAAGGCGGCGAGGACCAGGAAGAAGAAGGCGGACACACCCTGGTGCCCGACGGCCCGGCTGCGCATGGCGGTTCCTTTCCCGGAGGCCCGATCCGTTGGGGCCCTTTCCCCGGTAGGCCTCGGTTATCCGGGTAACGGATGGGCGGATTGTTCGCTGGGGGGCCGAGCTAGTCTGCTGACCGATCGGTCAGCACGTCAAGCTGCCAACCCCCCTCTCCCCGCTACCGTTTGTCGACAGGGGAGTCCGGCCCGGGCCTTGTTTGGCCCTCGGCTAGGGCCGGGCCGGGGTGCGCGGCGTAGTAGGCGGCGCCCGCGAGCAGGGCCAGGGCGCTGACCCCCTGCAGGAGCGCTCCCGCAGCGTCGGGCTCCGAGGTGAATCGTGGGGGAGCCCAGAAGCCGTAGCCGGCCACCACCGAGCCCATGATGTAGGGCAGGGCCAGCAGGGTGGCCCACTGGGCCGACCGCCGCCGGCCGTGGAGGAGTCCCGGGAGGATCGGGAGCAATGGCAGGGTCTTCAGGAGCATCCACTCCTCGTAGGGTCCCCCGGGGCTGTACCACAGGGGCCAGGCGAGGGCGTTGGCGAGCAGGGCCAGGTAGCCGGCGGTGGCCAGCCGGAGCCAGCCGGTTGGGCTCAACAGGCCCCTCGGACGCAGTAACAGGCTACGCAAGCCGGGCTCCGATCCGGATGGCTCGGCTTCCCAAGAGGGGATCGGACAGGCCAGCCATTCCGGTTAATTCGCCTCGGTAGTCCGGACGGTGACCCGGTCGAAATGGACCCCGCGCTCTTCGACCGCCTGGACCTGGGCCACCTGCTGCTCCTCCTCGGTGCGTAGTGTCATCCGCTCCCCGTGCCGGGCCAACCCGGAGGGCAAGAGGAAGGATCCCCAGCCGGCAGCCTCTCCCGGAAGCCAAAGGCCCGGCTGCTCCGGCAGACGGGACCCGTCCTCCCGGCCGGCATGGCACCAGCAATCCCGAGGCGAGCCGGGAAGCAGCTCTACCCCCAGCTCACCCCCCGCGTCCTGGGCCTCGTTTCGCTGCCATCGGACAATCCCCGCCTGTAAAGGCCCCTCAGGGCCGGCCGCATCGTACGGCGGCGGAATGGTAATCACCACTCGACCGACCAGCGTGGCGCCGAGGGGGCCCTCCGCCCGCAAACGCAATCCCGATCCGGAGCGCTCGACCACCTTCCACGTGCTCTGCCCCGGTGGGGTCCGGCCCCCGATGCCCACCTCGCTTTGCAGGCGGATCCGGGCGTTGAGGGAGCGGTGATCCGCTCCGGCGCTCCGGCGCCAGGCGAAACAGAACCGGACTGCGGGCTCCAGCCCGGCGACCAACTGCACGGATACCTCACTTGTCTGGGGCCGGGCCCGGCGGCGCTCCCGCCGGAGATGCCCGGCCAACCGGTCCATCAGGACCCTCCGGGCGGGCTCCGGGATCCCGGGAAGCCCACCGTGGATGCGATCGGCGGGGACGCCAAGCCGCTGGGCCCGGTCCATATCCCGTAGGCGGTCCAGGACCCGGCTGGCATCCAGCACCCACCAGTCGGCCTCTCCCGGTACGGGGTCCGCCGCGGAGTCCGGCCCGGGGGGGCACGGCCCGCTGGCTCCGTTGACGTCCATTACGAACCGCCCTGTTCGGGCCTCGGCGAAGGCGGAGGGTGAACTGGCCGGGAACAGGAGCACATCCTCGGCAAGGAGGTCCAGGAGGCGTTGCAGGTGAGGGTAGAGCTCGGGCTCCCAGGCATAGGGGTCGGCCACGGACGCCAGGCCGAGGCGGGCCATGCGGGCGCCGATGGTGGTCCGGGACGACCCCGAAAGGTCCCGGCTACGTCGGGTTAGCAAGCCGGCGCCTGCCGCTTCCCGGAAGGTCGTGAGCAGGCGGGTCCACGTCGCCGGCGGGGGCGGGATCTGCTTGCGCCAATACCCGCCGAGCCGATGGGCGTGGAGCTCGACGGTGCGCAAGGCCACCCGCGCCAGAACGGCTTTCCCCCCGAGTCCGGGCAAACGGCTGACCCCCCTCCGGCCAAGCCCGCTATAGGCCGCGGCGAAGCGCTCCAGGACCCGGGAATCCTGGCTATCCATCGCCCGGAAGAGCCGGTCCAGAAGCGCCAACCGGAGCCGGACGGGCAGGCCCGGAAGGCTTGTG
>JAHEOG010000087.1 GCA_018609925.1 Gammaproteobacteria bacterium | reverse complement strand
GTGGTAGCCCCGCTGCTCGGACCCGTGGGGACCCTCGACTTCCAGCTCGAATGTCCGGAAGTAGCCGCAGATTCCCGGACGACCGTACTCGTTGTTGAACCGGGCCGACCCCAGCGGCCCCCGCGTCATGATCTCCAGGGGGGTCGCGAAACGGGCCGGCCTACCCCGTTCGGGCTCCCACGGGCGCCGGGCCTCCGGGATTCGAAGGTGGGAGGTGGTGAACCCGGTTACCCCGGCCTTGGGCTTGCCTCCCCGCCCCGTCGCAGCCTCGTCCCGGATCTCCCCGCCGGCTCCGGTGGCCGCCCCCGGGAAGGGGGAGATAGCGGTCGGGTGGTTATGGGTCTCCACCTTCATGACGATGGGCACGGGCTCGTCCCCGGACAGGCGATAGGTCCCGTCCCCGGGATCCGGGTAGAAGCGTCCCTGGCCCAGGCCCTCGATAACGGCCCCATTGTCGTCGTAGGCGCTTAGGATCCCCTCGGGGCGGTTCTCGTAGGTGGCCCGAATCAGCCCAAATGGGGAATGGGGCTGCTCCTCCCCATCCACGATCCACCGGGCCCGAAATATCTTGTGGCGACAGTGCTCGCTGTTCGCCTGCGCGAACATCAGCACCTCGGCCTCGGTGGGATCACGCCCCAAGGCGGTAAAGCCGGTCACCAGGTAGTCCATCTCGTCGGAGTCCAGGGCCAGGCCCAGCTCCCGATCTGCTGCCACGAGGGCGGCCCGCCCCACGCGGAGCACCGGGATCCGCTTCAGGGGCTCGGGCTCCGGATCCTGGAACAGGGCCTCGCCGGCCTGACCGGAGGGAAAGATCGCCTCCACCATGGGATCGTGGAGGTGGACGGCGGCCGCCGACCGCTCCTCGGGTGCTAGGGGCGCCCCATCCGCGTTAATGAGGGCGTACCCCACCCCTCGCTCCACCCGCTGGATGTCCGTCAGACCGCAACGGTGGACGATATCCGTGGCCCGGGATGACCATGGCGAGACCGTGCCGGGCCGGGGCGCCACCACCAGATCGGGCTGATTCCGTGCCGTCGGATCCGCGGGGATCTCGCCGTAATCCAGCAGGCGCCGCAGCGTTTCCCGGGTCTCGATTGACAGGGGGGATTCGGTCCGGACGAAATGAAGGAATGCGCCGCTAAGTCGGGCAAGGTGGGGGATTGCTCCGCGGATCCGGGCTAGGAGCTGCTCCTCCCGGGAGGGTGACAGGGCGCCGGGACCGGCAAAGACCTCCATGGGGTGGTACCTCATCGCACGATAGGGGGTCCGAACCCGGGACAGGCGGGCCGCGCGGCCGTCTTCCGGCGCCAAGGGGCAGGGCCTACGATCGGGTCGCCCGGCCACTTTGGGGACCCGCTCCTGGCGGGGAGACCCGAGCTTCGTAGGCCGGGGCTGGGGGTTTAGAGATCGACTCCTAGCCGGCGCCCAATGGCCCGGTAGCCTTCCAGGACATCGCCCAGATCCCGCCGGAAGCGATCCTTGTCCAGCTTCTCCCCGGTAGCGGACTCCCAAAGGCGGCAACCGTCCGGGGTTAGCTCATCGCCGAGGTAGAGCTCCCCGCGGAAGCGGCCGAACTCCAGCTTATAGTCCACCAGGGTCAAACCGCCGGCTGCGAACAGCGGATGGAGGACATCATTGACCTGGAAAGCGAGCTCGGTCATCCGCCGAAGCTCGTCCTCGGCGGCCCAGCCGAATGCCAGGGCATGGAACTCGTTGACGAGGGGATCGCCCAGCTCGTCGCTTTTGTAGTAGAGCTCGAAGATCGGCCGGGACAGGGGCTCTCCCTCCGCCCTACCCAGCCGCCGGGCCAGGCTGCCGGCTACGACATTGCGCACGACGGCCTCCACCGGGAGCATCTCCAGGTTGCGGACCGCGCTCTCGGCGACCCCCACGCGGCCGAGGTGGTGAACAGGGATCCCCCGCTCGCCCAGGTAGGCCATGAGGTGGTCGTTGATGGCGTTGTTGATCCGGCCCTTGTCGGCCAGCTCGCTCCGCTTGCGCCCGTCAAAGGCGGTGGCCGTGTCCTTGAAGGCAAGGACCAGGGTCTCAGGATCCGCCGTCCGGAAGACCTGCTTCCCCTTGCCCTCGTAGAGGAGCTCGCCCTTCGGCGGTAGGTGATTCGCCACGTGACTAGCCGCCCCCTTCCCCCGTAAGGACCGTGGCCGCGGAGCGAGCCCGATTATTGGCGAGCAGGAGCTGCCCCTCGGCGGTATTCAGAACAACCCCGGCCGGGGTGATCCGAGACAGCTCCCCCTCGGTTTCCGCCACGGCAAGGCGCATCCCGGGCCGCCACCCGGCGGTATGGATCAGCTCTAGACCGGCCCAGAGCTCCTTAATCCCCGGCCCCAGCCCGAGTATCGCGCCCAGGCCCAAGACAAGAACCAGCCCGCCCAGAAAGGCGCCATCCAGCCCCAGTACAGCCAGCACGAGGATGAGGACGAGCGCGACGGTCAGCCCGGCCGCGAAGCCGCGGAAGCGGCCCTCGAAGGGGGAGATCATGTCCCGACCCGGATCGTCGTGGGGATCCGCGAGGAACTCGAAAGTCGCCACCAGGGCCTCGTAGAGCAAGGCGCCAGCGGTTACGACAACCCCGATTAGCAAAAGGGCCTCCCCCAGGGCACCGAGCCGTCCGGGGACCTCGAGGGCTACCCAAGCCAGCCAGATGCCCGCCGCTAGCGCAATGCGACCCGCAGCCTGGTCGAGCTCCTCCACCAGGTGGTCATCCAATCGGGTCGCGGTGCGCCCGGCGAGTCGACCCACCCAGCCCCCGAGCACCACCGGCATGGAGCGGGACAGGGACCAGGCGATCACCAGGGTCACCAGTGCGAGGAAGATGTTCCATCCCATAGGAGCCCCCTGGAAGGCGAAGTCTAGCGCTGCTTTCCGAAGGCCGGCTGTAAAGCCTTCAAAAACTGATTCACGCGATCGGATTGGGTCCGGGAGACCTCATCCCCATCCCGGCGAGCGGCCTGGGCCAGGACCTGGCTCACCCCGGGAGACTCCGAGCGGATCTCCAGGGTGTAGCGAATCCGACCCTCCGCAGGAGGCGACACCCCGAGGTGGCGGTGATCCCGAGCATTGAGCCAACCGGTTCGCAGCATCCCCGTACGTTCCTCGGCGATATCCACCCCCCTCAGGAGCAGAGCGGCACGGGCCGTTCCGATCGCCCAGTCGGTGGGCACAGGGACCGTGAGGATATTGCCCTCCAGCCGGCCTTCCCAGTCGGCTGGCGCTTCCGCGGAGCGCGGACCGGCACGCAGCTCCTCAATAGAAGGTAGGTCGGGGAAGGAGGCCTGGGTCGCCAGGGGCTGGGCAGTTAGGTCGGGGGGGATGGCCAGCTCCCGGCTCTCCACCGGATCGACGCCATAATCGGGCCCCATGGGGCCGCCACATGCCGACACCACCAGGGCGCCGATCACCACCCAGCCAAAAGCCGAGAGCCCATGGCGCCACCGCAGCATTGTTGCCCTCATCCGGCGGCCTCTTTCTCTCCGGGGCGGCGGGGTACGGCCCCCAGGGGATCGCGGTCGGTAGGCGACGAAGGGCCGGACTCTAGCACTGAGATGGCGACCCCACAATTCGACTACTGCTGGCTTTCCAAAAAGCGCAGGACCTTCTCCCGCCGCTCCGGATCGGCGTAGCCGGGGAACCGGCTCCGGGTCTCCGGGGCCACGGAGCGCGGGTTGGTAAGCCACCGGTCCAGGGACGCCCGGCCCCACCGCTCCGTGGCCACCCCTTCGGGAGTCGGTTCCCGGCCGACCACGCCCCAGAGGGGGGGTGCGGCCTTCGGCCCCCGCGCGCCTTCCTTATCCACCGTATGGCATCCCAGGCATACCTGGACCTCGGGCGGATATGGGGATTCCCCCGTTCCCTCCGGATCGCCGATGGCTGCGGAGCTGGCCTCCGGGCCAGTGCCTTTCGCTTCGGCCATCACCCCGCCGGGAACCAGTCCGGCAAGGAACAGGACCAATAAGGCTCCCCGAGCCACCACCGATGCGGAAGGCCGGGCGGGCCGGTCGCATCCCTTCAGGGAAACAGGGCTTCCCGTCATTGCCAACTTCTCCCGGAGCCCCGCCGCCACAAGGGGACGAGGTAACGCCTAGCCGCTCCCCAAAAGGCCCAAGCCTTCAAGGGCTTGGCGAAGATGAGGACGGTGGGGTTCAGCAAGGGGGGTCAAGGGAAGGCGGATCCCCGACTCGGTGCGCCCCTGCTCGTACAGGGCCCATTTGACCGGGATGGGATTGGCCTCCAAGAACAGGGCCTGGTGCAAAGGCGCCAGGTCGTCATCCAGGGAGCGGGCCCGGGCCACCTCGCCGGTGAGGGCGGCCTCGCAGAGGGCCGCCATGCGGGAGGGGTCCACATTGGCGGTCACGGAGATCACACCTTTGCCCCCAACCAGCATAACGGCCAGTCCGATCCCGTCCTCACCGGAAAGTACGTCCAGGCGCTCCCCGCAGGCCCGCAGCAGGGCCTGGGCCCTTCCGATATCACCGGTGGCGTCCTTGATGCCGACCACCGTAGACAGGTGGGACAGCCGCTCCACCGTCTCCACCGCGATTTGGCATCCGGTCCGACCGGGGACATTGTAGAGGATCTGGGGCAGGTGGACCTCTTCGGCAACGGTGCGGAAGTGCCGGTAGAGCCCTTCCTGACTGGGCTTGTTGTAGTATGGGGCCACGAGGAGGGCCCCGTCTGCGCCCACCTCCCGCGCGTGGCGGGTCAGCTCCAGGGTTTCCCGGGTGGAGTTGGATCCGGTACCGGCGATCACCGGAATGCGGCCCTGGACTCGATCCACCACGAACCGGATGAC
>JAHEOG010000086.1 GCA_018609925.1 Gammaproteobacteria bacterium | reverse complement strand
TGGCGGCGCCGCATCAGGATATCGACGACCTGGCGGATCTCCTCCTCGCGTCCGATGACCGGATCAATCTCTCCAGCCTGGGCCCGCGCGGTGAGATCCACGGTAAAACGCTCGAGGGCCTCCTGCTGGCCCATCTGCGCCGGGGCCATGGTCTCGCCGGTCTCGCCCGCGGCCGTTCCCGTATCGGCCTGGGGGCCTTCGGTCGCCGGCACCCCTTCCTCCGGCGAGCCCGCCGTGATCTCGCCGAAGCGGTCGGTAAGGGGATCAGCCTTGAGCTTGTCGAACTCCCGGGCCATCTCGGTCAGGGCGTGGCGTAGGCTCAAGGTCTTGAGGATCCCCACCACGAGATGGCCGGTGCGGACCTGCGACTCGCCAAACATGAGGGTCCCGTAGACCCAGCCGCGCTCAACCGCCTCCTCGACATGGGCCGAGAGGTCGGTGATGGAGCTCGCTCCACGCGGTAGCCGGTCCAGGGCCTCGGTGAGCTCCTTGGTCAGCCGGGCGGAGTCGATGTCGAAGGCGCGGAGGATCCGATGCAGGTCGCTATCCTGGAGCTGGAGGATCTGATGGACCCAATGGACCAGCTCCACGTACGGATTGCCTCGCATCTTGCAGAACGTGGTGGCGCTTTCGATGGCCCGATAGGCCAGGCGGTTCAGCTTGCCGAAGAGGGTGGTGCGGCGGATCTCAGTCATCGACTCGGTCCTTGTTCCAATCGCGGGAAGGCACGCTGCCCGTTTGCCCCTGCTCTCCCCGTTCAGCCCTCTTCTGGTACAGGGTCGAGCACCAAATCGTCCCCGTCCCGCGCCAACGGCCGACTGGTGAGCCAAGTCGTCCAACCCAGCTGAACTCGGCCAAGTTGCAAGCGCGGCACCCAGTCCCGCGCCAGGACTAAGTTCAGATCCCACGCGAGCTCGAGGCCAATGTAGTTGCGCACCACCGCCCTCAGTTGCTCCAGGGTGTCGCCTCCCGGCAACAGCCGGCGGTAGTCTGTGAAATCCAGCGGGCCAATGGTGAGCCGGAACTTGGACTGTCGGTCCCAGACCCGCGTCCCCACCGTGGTCGTTGCACCCAGGGCACCCGTCGCCGGGGACATGCCGAGCTGGATCGGCTCGGGGATCGTTAGCCAGTGGCCGATGAACTGGGTCAGGGTCACCGGCTGCCGGAAGAAATCGGCCAGGAGGGCCTCAAGGCCTTCGGCGTTGCGGGTCTGCGCCACCAGATGGCCCGCATAGTGGAGCTTGGCCCGATCCGGCATGGCATCGTGCCCCCAAGAACCGGGGGTGCTTAGGCCAGTTAACGCTCCGAGGTAGAGGGCAAAGCGGTCCGAATCGGGACGGTCGTAGCTGACCGTCGGCTGGGCGTCGGCCCAGGCCCGATAGAAAAGGGCCAACATCCGATGGTGGAAGAGGTCGAGGAAGCGGGTGAAGGTGGGGTCGTCCGCATTGCGCAGTCGGTCGCGGGCATACTCCGTTAGGTGCAGCGGCAAGGGGCCGTGGGGGCCGAAGAGCCCCAAGCAGTACACCCCCAGCCGACCCGGCTGCTGCTCGCCCTCCCCCGGCGTAAAGGAAGCCAGCGAGCTCGGCGCAAAGCGCAACGTTGGCTCTTGGGCCAGCCGGATCGGATCCTCGGCTAGCCGCGTCGATTTCCCCAAGCGCGGGCGTTCCCGGTAGACGCACTCAAACCGCCGCAACGCCTCGAAAAACTCGAATGCGTAAGGCGCTTGGCTGAGGGCCTCTTCCAGGGCCCCCCGATCTTCCAGCGCTACAGGCTCGGACGCCGTCCGATGCGCAAGGGCCATCGCATGACCTCCCCCCGCTTGAGGGTATGCAGGGCCGTCTCGGTGAAGCTGTTGATAGAGGCATAGCGTGCCAGGAACCGCTCCAGTACGGCCCCGAGCAAAAAGTATTCCGTGCCTTCGTAAGCAGCGTCGTCGAAGGTGACCCCCCCCGCAAGCCCACGGCCACAGGTGATCGGTCCCCCCATGGGCAGGCGTCGGATCACGGGCTGCACCGAGACCCCATGGACCCCCTCGATCTGCTGGCGGATGTGGGCATCGCTCAATTCGCCGTAGAGGCCGAGGAGCTCGCGCAGGGCCTGGGCCTGATCGCTTTCGGCGCTTTCCGTGAGCGAGAGCACATTGCAGGTCAGGTGGCCGATCAACCGCCAGGCGGTCTCGCCGTGGGCATGGGAAGGCCGCGGCTCGGTGGGTCCAGCGACGCAGCGCACGGCCTCGATCGGGGCGCCTGTCTCCACGGTGAAATCGGTCTTGCCCCCGAGCGGCATGAAGAAGGGCAGATCGCGGTTGCTGCAGAGGGTGCTGACCCCGAGCTGACGCAGATCGGGGGAATAGGGGGCCTCGTGGGCATCCACCAGCGAGACGAAGATTTCGCTGCCCCCATAGCTCGAACGGGGCCCCTGGCGCCGCTGCTGACTGGAGAGTCGTCGCGGCTCCCGCCAGACGGTATAGTAGGCCCCTTCTTCGGTACGGGTCTCCGGCCCGCCGAAGGCGTAAAAGGGCTGGAAAGTCTGCTCAGAGGTTGTTCCCGCTCCGTATCCCACAACCCCCGTCACCTGATGGATCTCGAAGTCCATGGGGCGGGTTCGATCCGGCACCACATGGTAGGCGTGCTGCTGTTGCGTCAGATGGATCCGATCGGCGCGCCTCGGGAACAGGTTGATGGCGGGGGCACAGAACAAGGCAAAGAGCGAGCGATCGAGGGACCGCTCGAGCTCGGCGTCACCTCGGTCGAACAGGAGAAAGAGGTCGAGCTCGCTGTCGTTGCAACGACGCACGGCCGGCCCCAATCCCCCCAGCTCGACGAATCGGTAGCGCTCCGGGAAGGCGAAGTACTCGTGCAGCAAGCGGTAGCCTTGAAAGGCGCGCGGCTCGTAGGGCAAGAGGGCTTCGCTGTCGTCGAAGCCCATGGCCCGGATATGAGTCCGATCGATGGCCTCTCGCCATGGCGGCTGCGTCCGGGTGACCGGCTGCGCGACCATGCCGACCGAAGCGGCGACGAGCAGCTCGTAAAGCCGGAGGGCCAGTTCTTCACCGCCGGTGACGAAGACGGGTAAGGCCTCCAGCGTGAGGGCGTCGAAGTTGAGCCCGGCAGTGGTGCGTAGCCGGAGACGGATCCCGGCCCGGGCCCGCTGGAAGCGGGCGCCGCCGGCCTTGGTCACCGTTCCCGGATTAGCAAGGTACTCCGCACTCATGAGCTCGAGCGGCCAGAGGGTGATCGGGTGGGCGGTCCGGTACTCGCAGGCGGTCTGGTCGCTCTTGCCAATAAGGCTGCGCAACACCGTATCCCGAGGCAGGGGATGCCCTTCCGCGAGCCCCGGCTCAGTTAGATCGGGCCGGAATTGCACCACCGCCATCGACGGGGTGGGGGCCACATAGTGGGGGTAGACCATCTCAAGGAGGTGCTGGGTAAAGCTCGGGAACTCGCTGTCGAGCTTGAGCTGCACCCGAGCCGCTAGGAAGGCAAAGCCTTCGAGCAGGCGCTCCACATAGGGATCGGCGCATTCCAGACCGTCGAGCGCCAATCGTCGCGCGATCTTGGGGTGCTGCTGGGCGAACTCCGCGCCCAGTTCTCGGAGATGGTGGAGCTCTTGGTTGTAATAGCGAAGCATCCGGGGATCCATTCAGGGCCCTCCCCCACCGGTGCCCTCGATCACCGTGACGTCGCCGTCTTCCAGATCGAGCTCCGTGCGTAGGATCACCGGCAGCGGAGCCGGCTGGGCCCACAAGTCGCCGGCGATCTCAAAGGCGATGGTGTTATGGCTTCGTTCCTCCTTGGGCAGGGCCGTTACCTTCACGGTGTGACGCAGGATGCGTGGCTCGAAGTCCCAGACCGCC
>JAHEOG010000085.1 GCA_018609925.1 Gammaproteobacteria bacterium | reverse complement strand
CGAGGTCTTCCGGGAAGGCAACGCCCCCTCCGAGACCCCGCCCCGACCCACCACGGCCGAGGCCTCGGATTCGGAAAGCGGGGACGCCCCAGAGGGGACCGGGCCGGAACCGGACGGGGAATCCGAACAGGAAGGGAATGGGGGCTCGACGACCCGGGACCTCTTCTAAGGAGGGCTCCGGTCAGGGACTCGGACTACATCCGCCAAGTGCCGGGCCAGTTCGCGCGGATCCGGACCGCAAGAGGTATCGATCCGAACCGCGAAGGCTTCTTCCTCTTCGGTCAGGGGCTCCTCGGTAGCCAACTGGTGGTCCAGCACCGACTCGTCGGCATCGGAGGCATCGGCCGCGCCCTGGGCCCGCTCCCGAATCCATTGCCGGATGGTGGCTTCCGGCGCCTCCAGGGCCAGGATGACAAACGGGACCCCCACCTTGGCGGCCAGATCGCGGGCCGATTGACGCCGGTCCGCTTCCAGGAAGGTGGCATCCAGGAGCACGGGATACCCCGCCCGAAGGGCCGGCCGGGCCAGCTCCAGGAGCCGCTGGTAGGTCCGATCGGAAAGGTCCTCCCCATAGATCCCGGCGCCCACCTCGGCGCTACCGGACTCCTCCGGCTCAAGCCCTACCAGGCGCTTGCGCTCCACGTCGGAGCGGATCCGAATCCCTCCAAGCTCCGCCAGCACCGGCCGGGAAACCGTGCTCTTGCCGACGCCGGTCACCCCCCGGGCGATGATCAGCAGCGCGCTTTCGCCGCTGGCGGTGGCCTCCGCCAGCTCGAAGTAGGCCGCCGCCCGGTTGGCCAGGTCTCGGGCCTGCCCACCAGCGGTCTCTTCCTCTTCGACCTGGAGGGCACTAACCTTGGCCCGGACCAGGGCACGGTAGACGGTATAGAAGGGCAGCAGGCGCAGCCCGGGGTAGTCCCCCGCCCGCTCGAGGTAGCGGTTCAGGAAGGCAACGCCCAGATCCCGGCGACCCCGCGCCTTGAGGTCCATCCAGGCGAAGGCAACATCCGCCATGACATCGCTGAAGCGCAGGGCCGGGTCGAACTCGATGGCGTCGAAGGGGACCAGGGTACCGTCCCGGAGCACCAGATTGCCCAAATGGAGATCGCCGTGGCACTCCCGGACAAGGCCCTGGGCACGGCGTGCCTCAATCACGCTCCCCAGATCGGCAAGGCTCGCGCGAACCCAGTCCGCCAGTGCCTGGAAACGCCTTTCCTCGATCCCCAGCACAGCGATCAGCTCCTGAAGCTGATCCAGGTTGGCCTCCTGCTCCTCCCGGATCGCCTCCAGGGTCCCGTAGTCAGCCCCTTCGGGAGGGATCTCGGCCTTCTGGTGGAGTGCGGCGACCCGATCCCCGAGGGTCTCCAAATGCTCGGGCTCGAGCTGCCCTCGCTCCAGGCAGCGGTCCCCGGCCCGATCCGGATCGAACTGGACCATTCGGACGAGGTACTCGAAAGGCTCCCCCTCACCTTTCAGGACGGGATCCTCGGGGGCGCCCGTTACGGGCCAGACCCCGAGATAGAGCTCGGGCGCAGTCCGACGATTGATCCGGACCTCTTCCTCGCAGGCGTGGCGGCGCTGGGGGAGGGTGGAGAAGTCCAGGAAGCCCAGATCCAAGGGCTTCTTGAGCTTGTAGGCAAACTCCCCGGTGAGCAGGACGTAGGAGATGTGGGTCTCCACCACCGTCACCTCGTCCACCGGGTGGGGATAGCGGTAGGGCTCAGTCAGGGCCCGGACCAGCGGCGGCCAGTGCTCTTCCACGGCAAGCCTCCGAGCATTCATTGGAAACACCACCCAGGACGCCAAGAACGCCGAGAAGCCAAATGGGCTCGATCGAAAACACCGGAAAAGGCTTCCCGCCGAGCTTTGGTCGGGCCTTCAGCCAAATCCGGTTTTCGTCTTGGCCCCTTTGCGTCTTGGGCGGGTACGCCTGGACTAGGCCCGGAGGTCGGGAGCGAGGGGCTTGTCGGCAAGGGCTTCCAGGAGCTGGCCGTGGAGGGCGGGATTGGCGGCTACCAGGCTGCGGGTCTTGCCCTCCGGCCGGTTGAACACCACCTCGGAGCCGTCCTTCTCGGTAGCCCGGCCGCCAGCGCCCTGCACCAGGCAAACCCCGGCGCAGATATCCCATTCGCAGCGCGGGGTGAGGGTATAGAAGACATCCACCTGGCCGGCTGCCACCAGCGCCAGCTTGTAGGCCACCGAACCGACGGGGCGCAGGTCCATTTCGGCCGCCACCTCGTCGAACTCTCCCCGGTTGTACTCGCTCCGGCTCACGGCCACGGTGGCCGCCCCCCGGTCGGTCTGATCACTGACTCGCGCCGGATCCTCCCCATACTGGACGGGCCCTCCAGCCAGACCGGCGAAGACCTCTCCCGTCGCCGGGTTATGGACAACCCCCAGCTGAGGCCGGCCGTCCCGAACCAGGGCGACGGCGACGGAGAACTCCGGGATGCCCTCCAGGAACTCCCGGGTACCGTCGAGGGGGTCCACTACCCATACCCACTCCCGCTGCAAACGGGAGTAATCGTCCACCGTCTCCTCGGATTGCCAGCCGCACTCGGGAAGCAGCCCCAGCAGGCGGTCCCGGAGGAGCCGGTCCGAGGCCAGATCGGCCAGGCTAACGGGGTCGTCTTCGCTCTTGTCCCACTGGCGGTTGCCACTGTCCTGGTACTGCAGGATCTCTTCCCCGGCGGCGCGCACGGCCGCCTTGACCTCCTCCAGCACCTGAGGGAGCTGCTGTTCGTCCAAATGTTCCTCCTCATTGCGGGAAACGGCAGCCGCCAAGGGCGCCAGGAGGGCGGCGAATGCCGTAGAGCGGTTCTTGGGTGAAATCCAGTCCGGCGCTATGTCCAGCCATGTCCCAATCGGTTGGAGTCACGACGGAGGCTGCAGCCGGATTAGGGCCATTCCTGTTTCCCCTTGGGGGGCCCTGGGGCCTTTGCGCCCTTGGCGGGCCAGTTCACCGAATTACTGACCGGCCACCGTCATCTGTCCAATCAGGACCGAGGGGCTGCAGACATTGGAGCGCATCCGCAGGTCGTTGCCGACGGCCGCGATGTCGGCGAACATCGACTCCAGGTTGCCGGCGATCGTGATCTCCTCCACCGGGTAGGCGATCTCGCCGTTCTCCACCCAGAACCCCGCCGCCCCACGGGAGTAATCCCCGGTCACGTTGTTGACCCCGAACCCGATGAGCTCGGTGACTAGCAGTCCGGTCCCCATCTCCCGCAGGAGCTGTTGGGGGTCACGCTCCCCGGGGACCAGGTGGAGGTTGTGGACCCCGCCCGCGTTGCCCGTACTCTCCATCCCCAGCTTGCGGGCCGAATAGCTGTCCAGGCAATAACCGGTCAGCACCCCCTCGGCGACGAGATCCCGGTTTCGGGTGGCCACGCCCTCCCCGTCGAAGGGAGCACTGCCGAGTCCCTTGGGCCGCAAGGGCTCCTCCCGAATGGTAATGCCCGGGGCGAAGATCCGCTCCCCGGCCCGGCCCGCCAGGAAGGAGGCGCCCCGATAGAGGCTCGGCCCACGTACCGCGGAGACCAGATGACCCAGCAGGCTTGCGGCAACGGGGCCTTCGTAGAGCACCGGCACCTTGGTCGTGGCAATGGGCCGGGCCCCCAGCCGACGCACCGAGCGCTCCCCGGAGCGACGCCCAACCTCCGCCGGATCCTCTAGGTCCTCTAGATCGCAGGCCGAGGAGAACCAGAAGTCGCGCTGCATCCCCCGCTCGTCGCTGGCCACCACCGCGGCGTAGACCCCGAACTGGGTCTCGGAGTAAGCCCCGCTGAACCCATGGCTATTGGCGTAGGCCAAGGTGGCCCGCATCCAGCTGAACTCGCCGCCTTCGGAGTTGGTAATGCGGGTGTCCACCCCCCTGGCCGCCTCCTCGCAGGCACGGGCCCGCTCGATGGCCTCCTCCGGTCCGAGCTCGGCCGGATGGTCCAGATCCAGGTCCGGGATGTTACCGGCGAGATGCGCGGGATCGGCGAGGCCGTTGGCCGGGTCCGGCGAAGTCCGGCGGGCGAGGGCGCAGGCCTTCTCGGCGGTGGCCTCCAGGGAGGCCTCGGAGAAATCGGTGGTTGTGGCGCTCCCCTTGGCCTGGTCGATGAACACGGTCAGGGAGCATTCCTTGTCGCGGTGGTACTCCAGGGTATCCACCTCGCCCAGGCGAACCGCCGCGGTGAGCCCGGAGGCCCCCTGGACCCCCACCTCGGCTTGATCGGCGCCGTGGGCCCGCGCCCGCTCCAGGAGGCGTCCGGCCAGGGCCTCGTTGTCGATGGAGGCGGTCACTGAGTTCCTCCCACTGTCAGCCCGTTGATTAGGACGGTAGGCTGGCCCACCCCCACCGGAACCGATTGGCCCTCTTTGCCGCAGGTGCCGATGCCGGAATCCAGCGCCTTGTCGTTGCCGACCATGCCCACCCGAGTCAGCACATCCGGACCGTTGCCGATGAGGGTGGCTCCCTTGACCGGCTTGGTAATCCGGCCGTTCTCGATCAGATAGGCCTCGGAGGCGGAGAAGACGAACTTGCCGGAGGTGATGTCCACCTGTCCGCCGGAGAACTGGGTGGCATAGAGCCCCTTGTCCACGGAGGCGATGATCTCCCCGGGATCGTAGCTGCCGTTCTCCATGTAGGTATTGGTCATCCGCGGCATGGGGCGGTGGGCGTAGGATTCCCGCCGACCGTTGCCGGTGGGCACCATGCCCATCAGGCGGGCGTTGGTGCTGTCCTGCATGTAGCCCTTGAGGATCCCGTTCTCGATCAGGACCGTGCGCTGCGTCGGCTCGCCCTCGTCATCCACGGTGAGGGAACCGCGCCGGTCCTCGATGGTCCCGTCGTCCACCACTGTGCACTGCTCCGAGGCCACCTTCTCACCGATCCGGCCCGAGAAGGCCGAGGTCTCCTTGCGGTTGAAGTCACCCTCCAGACCGTGGCCGATGGCCTCATGCAGGAGGATTCCCGGCCAGCCGGCCCCGAGCACCACATCCATGGTCCCCGCCGGAGCGTCATCGGCCTCCAGGTTGACCAGGGCCTGGCGCACCGCCTCCCGGGCGTAGCCGCGCACAGTGGCCTCGTCCAGCCAATCGTAGCCGGCACGGGCGCCGCCCCCCGCCATTCCTTGCTGACGGTTGTCGCCCTCGGCGACGATGACCTCTACATTGATCCGGATCAGGGGGCGGATGTCGGTCACTAGGCGCCCGTCGGAGCCGGCCACCAGAACGGCCTTGTAGGTCCCGGTCAGGTTGGCCATGACCTCGGTCACGCGGGGATCGGCTTCCCGAGCCTCGGCGTCCACGATCTCCAGGAGCCGCACCTTGGCCTGGTCGCTCAGGCTGGCGATGGGGTCCACCGGATCGTAGAGGGGCTTCGGCGCCTGGTTCCGGGAAAGCACAGGAACGCTGCCGGAGCTCCCCGAAACCGCGATGGCCCGGGCATTGCGGGCCGACTCCAAAAGGGCGGCGGGCACCAGCTCGTCGGAATAGGCGAACCCGGTCTTGTCCCCGCTAACGGCCCGCACACCGACACCCGAGTCGATGCCATAGGAGCCCCCCTGGATCCGTCCTTCTTCCAGGCTGAAGCTCTCCCGCCGGGTGTATTCGAAATAGAGGTCGGCGTAGTCCACCTGCCGGGTCAGCATCTGACCCAGCGCTTCCTGGATCTGGTCCATGCCGACATCGCTCGGACGGAGGAGCAGCTCCTCCGCCACCTGCCAGTGATCGCTCATGCGTTCCTCCCTCGCATGGAGGTCGGGGGTCTGGGCCGGGAACAATACGTTTGCGCAGGCCCGGCTTCTATATCAAGTATCAAGGCTGCCAGGGATCCATCAGGCGTCGATGCCCCAGAGCCGGGAGCCGCTCCCGGACGGCGGCCACCCGCTGGCGGTCGAGGGGCCCCAGGGCGAGTCCCTCGCCGCGGCCCACCCGATCCAGGACCTGCCCCCAGGGGTCGACCACCAGGCTGTCGCCGTGGGTCTCCCGCCCCCCCGGATGGCTTCCGCCCTGGCCGGGGGCAAGGATTGCGACCTGGGACTCGATCGCCCGGGCCCGTACCAGGGCCTCCCAGTGGGCCTCGCCGGTAGTCCGGGTAAAGGCGGAAGGGACGGCCAACCACTCGGCCCCCCGGGAGACCAGGACGCGGAAGAGCTCCGGGAAGCGTAGGTCGTAGCAAACGGCCAGGCCTAGCGTGCCAAACGGGGTTTCCGCCACAACCGCCTCATTCCCCGGCTCGATGGTGGCGGATTCCCGGTAGGCCTCCCCTTCCCCCAGTTGGACATCGAACAGGTGGATTTTATCGTAGCGGGCCCGGACCTCCCCGCGATCGTCCACCAGCAGGCAGGCGGAGCGGACCCGCCCGGGATCCTCTGTGAGGTAGGGGACAGTCCCGCCGATAACCCATAGCCCCAGGCGGGCCGCCTCCTCCCGCAGGAACCCGGTCAGGGGCCCTCCTTGAGGAGGCTCCGCGTGGGCGAACTTGGCCCGCTCGTTGCCGCTGAGGCAGGGGAAGTTCTCGGGCAGGGCGGCGACCGATGCCCCGGCGTCCCGGGCAGCCTCCAGCAGCCCCCGGGCCCGGTCCAGGTTCGCTGCCACATTCTCGCCGGAAACCATCTGGGCGGCAGCTGCTAGAGGAGTCCCCACGACCGCTCTTCTCCTTCCCCCCGGATTGGCCTTCGGACCCCCGGGTCCCCTCCGCAGGAAGAGGCCTCCCCCGTACGCGCTACGGGGTTACGGTCACCCTCCGGGTAGGAGGTCCCGCCACCCCATTTCCCGCATACGTCGCCACAAGGTCTCCCAGGGAAGCTCCCCACCTGGATCCGATGCGGCGGCAACCTCGGGGTCTTCCCAGGGGCCCCGAACCCGGTAGTGGAAAGCGGTCAGGCTACCCCCCTCCCCGGTTAGCAGGTGCCCCAGCAACGGCACCGCCGATACCACCTTGTCCATGGTCTGGAGGGGCTCCAGGCGGAAGAGGATATCGAAGGTCTGCTTTCCAAGGTCCATCCGTCCCCGGGCCCTGAGGCGAAGCGGGGCTCCCACGAGGTGCCACTCCTCCAGCTCGGCCATCCCGCCCTGGAGGATCAGGTTGCCCTTGAGCTCGCGATAGACAAGGCCGCTGTGGGTCAGGTTATCGAACCCGCGCACGGCCTGGCTGGGCCAGTCGAGGACATTGAGGGTGCTCAGGGCCTTGCTGAGGAAGAACAGCTCCTCGATCTCGCCGTTGGCCATGGCCAGGCGCAGGGAACCGGAAAGATCGCCAGCCTGGAAGGTTTGGGGCTGGCCCGGCCAGGAAAGGGTCCCGATCAGGGTCCCGGAACCACCCTTCATGCTCGGATAGATCCCCATTTCCCGCAACAGGGCCCCGAAGTCTTCGGTCTTCAGGTCCGTTCGCATCAGGGTGCGCTCCAGGTCCTTCACCCAGTTCCCCTGCAAGCGCAACCGGGAATCCTCCTTGCGGACCTCCAGGCGGGGCAGATCCCACCGATCGGGACCGAGCTTGGCCCGGATCAGCAAGTCCTGGAGGGGCTGTTTCCCCACTCCAACCTCTTCGGCCTGGACCCGCACGTCCAGATCCGGAACCGGGCCAACCCGGCCAGTTTCCTCTGCGCTTGTGTCCCAGGAGTCGAGCTCAGGGAGCGCCAGCTCGTCGAGATCCACTCGAATCCGATCCGGATTTTGCTCGCCATGGAGCCACCGAACCTGGCCCTGAGCCCGGGGCCCCGCAAGCTCCCCTGCCACGCGATAGCGACCCTCATGGAAGCGCCCGCCACCGTCGACCTCCAGAGGCCCCCAGTCTTGCTCCCCCCAAAGGACCCGATCGATGGTGAGATCGCCTTGGAAGGTCGGGGGTTGATCCATGCCGAGACCGGATCCGGCGATCAAGGACCACCAGCGGTCCAGCCGAATCCGTTCGATTTGGCCCACCACCAGCCATTGACCGAACCGGGGGGAGGGGGCCTCCCTGCCCAGG
>JAHEOG010000084.1 GCA_018609925.1 Gammaproteobacteria bacterium | reverse complement strand
GTGGTCCCCAAAATCTGCACAGGTCGCGAAGTAAACCTCTTGGGTTACCCTGAAACGGCAACCGAAGGTTTGACGACCATGGCGAACAAGCGCAAGCGGCATAGTCCCGAGTTCAAGGCCAAGGTGGTTTTAGAAGCCCTTAAGGGTCAGGTCTCGGGAGCTTCCGTACCGTTCGCTTAAATCGCGCCGGCTTCTTCTGATACTTGGATTAGAGGGAATCCCCCAGTTCTCCAAAGCTTAGGCATTAAAACCCAAAACGTATAAACTTCCCACTCTTGGCCATTCGGGGATCGGATCGCATTCTGCCAAGATGAGCCGATCAGCCACCAATCCCACCACTTACTTCGCCCGCCTCGACTTCCGCCACCACCGCATCCCCTTCGGCATCCGCCGTGCCGATCGATTAGCCCATCTCTACGCCATCGGCAAGACCGGCACCGGCAAGTCCACGCTGCTCGAGACTCTGATCCGCCAGGACCTGGCGAATGGGGAGGGCTTAGCCCTGCTCGATCCCCACGGCGACCTCGTCGAGCGCGTCGCGGCCCATGTTCCCGAGAGTCGCCGGGAGGATCTCGTCGATTTCGACGTGCCCGACCCCAACCAGCCCCTGGGCTACAACCCCCTCAAGCGGGTGCCAGCGGGTCGGCGGCCACTGGCCGCCTCGGGCCTGCTCGAAGTCTTCAAGAAGCTGTGGGACGACGCTTGGGGCCCGCGCATGGAGCACATTCTCCGGAATGCCCTGCTGGCTCTTTTGGATCAACCGCAGGCGACCTTACCGGACATCCTCCGGCTTTTCCAGGATCAAGCCTTTCGCCGACAGGTCACCGATCGGGTGCGCAACCCCATGGTGCGCGAGTTCTGGCGCACGGAGTACGAGAACTACGCCTACCGCATGCGGGCCGACGCCATCGCCCCGATCCAGAACAAGGCCGGGGCCTTCCTGGCCGATCCCACCCTCTACCGGCTCCTGACCCGGCCCGAGCACGATCTCAACCTCCGCCGAATCCTGGACGACGGGAAGATCCTGCTCATCAACCTGGCCAAGGGCCAGCTCGGGGAGGACTCCTCGGGCCTGCTCGGCGGCCTGCTGGTCACCACCCTGGCGCTGGCGGCGTTCAGCCGGGCGGATACGCCGGAAGGGCAGCGCCGGCGGTTCCACCTCTACATCGACGAATTCCAGGATTTTACGACTTTGACCGTGGCCAACATGACCGCGGAGCTGCGCAAGTACGGCCTGGCCCTGGTGCTCGCCAACCAGTACCTCCACCAGCTCGAGCCCGCCATCCGGTATGCGGTGCTCGGCAACGCCGGCACCCTGATCGCCTTCCGGGTGGGCGGCCAGGATGCGCCCTTCCTCGCCCGGGAATTCCGGCCGACGTTCGAGGCCGAGGACTTGGTGGCCCTGCCCAACTACCGCATCTACCTCAAGCTCATGATCGATGGGGCGCCCTCGCGCCCTTTCAGCGCCGTGACGATGCCGCCCGACGCCATTCCGGATCCGGCCGCCTGAGCGAGGCCGAGCGGAATGCGCTGGGTTGTGGGAAGCGACTTCTAGGGAAGGCCCCGTGGAATCGGGCCGGAGGCCAACCGGCCCCGTAGCTAGGCTAGGCCCGGCTGATATCCACGGGCCCGTGCGCCCCGGTCCAGGGCGTCTCGAAGAGCTCGGGCCGGAACGTCGGCACTTCCCAAAAGGCGCCCAGGTCCGGCTGGGCCTTGAAGAGGAAGAGCGCCGGCCAGCGGGGGATCCGGGACCGCATGGTTTGGACGCGCTGCTCGCTGGTGGTCAGCATCAGCACGACGAACCGGGGAAAGCCCCAGTGGTGTTGGTGCCGCCCCCGTTCGTAAACGGTGGGGTAGTGGCTCAGCTTCTTCTGGACGGTGTTGCGCTGGGCCCCGCTTCGGTGCTGGGGCTCGGTGCCCCGATCCAGCTCCAGGGCGAACCGGCGCTTGCGGCCGTCGGGGTATTCGAGCCCGAACAACGCATCAGGAATGAGGGCCGTGCCATCGACCGGGATCCGAAGCGGGTTGGCGGCCTGCCGGGTGGCCTCGGGGCAGCGCGCATCGGCCAGGAGATCGTGGGTGGAAAGGTACCGGCAGCCGGCCTGCCGGGCGGCCAATTCAATGGAGGCGGTGGTCGCGGCGGTCAGCAGCTGATGGACAAGCGGCGCATTGCCTCGTGGGGCGTCATCGGGCCCATAGGCGGCCTCGAGCGCGGCCCGGCCGGCGTCGGTGAGCCGGTAGACGGCGGGTTGGCAATCCACGGCCAAGGCCCGGGCGTCGGTGCGGCGGCGCGGGGTCACGAAGGGTCGTTCCAGGTAGGCGCCGCCGTGCACCGAGCGCTCGTGGTAGAGATCGCGCAGGGTCTTGCGGAAGTTGTCGTAGCCCCGCGTGGGGCTGAACGCGTAGAGAATAGGCGCGGGCAGCGGCCCGTGCCGGGCCAGGGCCGTCAGGACCCGAAGCCGGGCCTCGGTGGGGCGCACCACCTTGCCCGTGGGCTGGCGGCCGGCTGTGGCGAGACGGCGACCGAGGGCGTCGTGGGTCTTCATGCGAGCGACGATAAGCGAGGGCGCGCGGTCGAGGGAAAGGGCGCCATGCGGCGGCATGCGGCGCGGTGGCTCGCTCTGGGAGGAAAGGCGCGTTAGTCGTCCGTGGGCGCCGTCGGGTCGTCGGCCTCGGCCGAGGCGGCCGCATCGGGCGCCGCTTCCGAGGTGTCGGTGCCCTCCGAGCTCGACGCCTCGGGCCGGGCTTCGCTTACCCGCGCGCGGTTGCGTTCCCGGAGGCGGTGCGCTTCCTCGGCGGTCAGCTCGGGGGAGCGCTCCAGCTGGCCGGGTGTGAGGGGCAGATCGAAGGCCTCCGAGGTGACGCCCTGGATGTGGCACGCGAAGTGGAGCTTGGGGCGGGTGAGAAGAAACTCCGGGGTTGTGCGCAGATCCGGGGCCAGGGCCCGCGCGTCCTGGGTGGAGACGCCCGAGGCGAGCTTGAGGGCGGTGTTGGCGGCCAGGGAGGCGCGCAGCTGTTGGGTCACCTGGCCCAGGTACTGATGGGCGAAGACCGTGCCCAGCCGGTACTTGCGGGCTTCGGTCAACAGATCGTCGATGCGGGCGTCGAAGTAGTCCTGGGCCTCGTCCACGATGAGAAACGCCGGGTGGCGGCGCTCGGCGGGCACGGCCGCGCGCTCCAGCACCGCCTGCAGGACCAGAGCGATGAAGATGCGGCCGAAGTAGGTCGACCCGCTCTTGAGGAAATCCTTGGCCGTATCCACCAGGATCACCGAGCCGTGCTGGAGCTCGTGGAACAGGTCCACCTTGGTACGCTCCGCGGTGAACAAGCGGTACAGCGTCGGGTTCTCGATGAGGGCGTTGATGCGGTAGCGGATCTGCTCCTTGGTCTGGTTGAACTGCTTGTCGTGGAAGTCTTTCTCGAAGGATTGGCGGTGGACGGGCGGCAGGGCGTCGATGGCGGGCCGGGTTGCGGCCCAGGGCCTCGGGCAGGGTCAGCAGGAGCCGGGCCACCATGCGGAAGAACACCGACTGCTTGGCCGTGAGCTCCGCCAGCAATCCCCGGAAGAGGTAATCGAACAGGTCGATCACCCCCGCCACGATCTGCTCCTGGGTGGCGGCCTCGTACTGCGCGATCCGATCGGGGAGATCGAAGAGGTTGATGGCCGGCGGATAGGCCACGTCCTTGGGCGTGATGTGGACGAGCCGATCGCCCAGGTCGGCTGCGAGGCGTCGGCTGAGGAAGGTGTTGATGAGGTCGCCCTGGCTGTCGATGACCACCAATGCAGGCTGGGTGGGCTGCGCAATGTGATGCAGGATCAACGTCTGGAGCCACTGGGTCTTGCCGGCCCCGGAGCCGCCCACCACGTGCATGTGCTCGAAGAACTTGGCCTCGGGGACGTCGAGTGGGACGGGGGTGTGAAGGAACGGCTGAAACGGGGTGTCGTTGAGGTACGTATCGATCAGGGCCGCGTCGCTGAGCTTGGCTTCGGCCAGAGGGATTGGCCCCTTCTGGGGCGCGTCCGGATCCACTTGGCTGTAGGCGCAGGCATTGCGATAGATTCGGTGAGTCACGGGCCAGAGCAATTCGAAGCGGCGGTAGCGAGCTTCCACCAGCGTGCTCATGGCCCGCTCGAGGGCCTCCCGGGACACCAGTTGGTACAGGGGTGCGACGAAGAGCGCGCTCCGTCCAACCGGGAGCGCCTCGAGGAGCTCGCTCAACAGGGCAAATAGCGCCTCGGCGAGGCGATTGATGGACTCGTCCTCGTTGGCGTGGAAACGGCGCTTCTGATGGAGCCCGTTCTTGACGGCGGCGCGCTCTTCCAG
>JAHEOG010000083.1 GCA_018609925.1 Gammaproteobacteria bacterium | reverse complement strand
GCCCATGGTGTCGGCTACCGTGCCATTCGCCTGGCCAATCCCGGTGTGGATCCCTGGGTTCCCCAGCCCGGAACCCGGGTCCTGCTCCCGACCAGCTACATCCTGCCCGATACTCCGCGCGAGGGGATTGTCCTGAACCTGGCCGAGATGCGGCTGTACTACTATCCCCCCGCCGAGAAGGTCTCCGCCGACACAGTGGTTACCTACCCGGTAAGCATCGGGCGTCGCGGCTGGGGCACCCCGGAGGGGCTGACCGAGGTGGTGGCGAAGGCGGAGAAGCCCAGCTGGAGGCCCCCTGAGTCTATCCGCAAGGAGGCCGAGGAGGCCGGGGATCCCCTGCCGGAGACGGTGCCACCCGGCCCAGACAATCCCTTGGGGGACTACGCCATCAAACTGGGGCTTCCGGGCTATCTCTTTCACGGCACCAACAAGCCCTTCGGCATCGGCATGCGGGTCTCCCACGGCTGCGTGCGACTCTATCCGGAGCACATCGAGCGCCTCTACCACCAAGTGGACCGGGATACGCCGGTTCGGATCGTGGACCGCCCCTATAAGGTAGCCCGGATCGGGGAGCAAATCTTTATGGAGTCCCATATTCCGCCCACTGGGGAGGGCCAGGCTTGGGAAGGCCAGGAAGCCGAGAGCCGGGACGAGCGAGCGGAGGGAGGTGACATCCAGCGGGAGGGCCTTAACTATACGCCCCTGGTGTCCAACTTGACCGAGATCTCCCGGGAGCGTCCCGAGCTTCGGGTGGATCTCACCAAGGCCTTGCAGGCCGTTCAGGAAACGCGGGGGATCCCGGTCCCCGTGCCATTGGCCGAGCCGCTCGGGGAGGAGCCCGGCACGGAAAAGGACGACCAGGTGGTGGCGGACGAAAAAGAGCCCCCGGCCGAAAGCTCGACCGGGGGCAGACAGGCCGGTTAGCGTGGGCCTACTTCTGCATCGATTTCTTGAACATGCGATCGATCTTCTCGCTGTTCTCCTCGCAGCACTGCTGAGCCTGATCGGCCCGCTCGAAGGCCTGATTCGCCCGACGGGTGGCCTGCTCGGCCTTATCCACGGCACTGCTGGCCTGACTCCGAACCTGCTCCACCTTGTTTTCGGCCCGAGTAGCGGATACCCGCGCTTCCTCGGCCGTGGACTGGGCCTCTTCGGCCATGGTCCGGACTTCCTCCAGGGCCTGGTTGCTCGCGCAGCCGGCGAGGAGCCCGAGAGCCGCTGCGGCACCGACCACGTGAAGGACACGGTGTCCCTTGGCGTACATAGATGAACCTCCCTTGCTACGAATGACTTGTCGTCCCCGAATAAGGGACACTTTCTGGCGGCTCATGTCAATCGATGACTACTTTGGTGCCCACATTTGCCCACCGGTGCAGGGCTTCGATCTGCCGGTTCGTCACGGCGATGCACCCCTCTGTCCAGTTGAGGCGCCGGTGCAGGTCCGGATTGATCTGCCCCAGGCCGTGGATCCCGAGGTAGCCTCCCAGCGGTGTGTCCTGAGGCGGTACTCCGTGGTTGCGTAGTGCCCGCACGATACGCTCGTAGGCATCGCCGTCGATTACCCCGTTCTGCCAGGCCCGGGCCGCTTGGGAGAGGTTGGGGAAGGCCAAGCCCAGGAATAGGTGGTAGCGACTGTCCTGGTTGATCCAGCCGATCCGGAATTCCCCGACCGGGGTTCGGTTGTCCCCGGACCTGGGACGGGAGGCGGTTCCTCCCCGGCCGATGGCGATATTGGAGAACCGGCGGATCGGCCGATTTTCCTCCATCAGGGATAGAGTAGCTGCCTCGGTGTCGATATGGATCCATCGTTCGGGCTCGGCCTGGACCGAGGCGGTGCCGAGCACCAGCAGAAGGAACGCAACAAAGGCCTTATCGCCCCAAGACCGCGTCACGCCCAAGGCCTCCCCTTCGGGTCCTCCCGCGCCGTTCTGGGCCGGTCCCTTTCCGATTGGCCCAAGAATAAACGCCTTCACGGGCGTCCGCATCCCCTGGCTAGCGGACCTCAAATCGAGTGCCAATGGGCGGCGTGGATGCCGCACTCCTCGCACTGGACCTCGGTGAAGAAGACCCAGGCCAGGATATCCTGATGGTCGGGGGCCGCCGCGGCGGAGCCCTGCCATCGGGTGAAGAGCTCGCCAAAGGAGTCCAGGACCAATACCGCGGGGGAGTCTTGCCGCAGGCGATCGATGATCGTTCCCGGCTTATCCTCGAGCAGGGGGAAGGGATAGCTGTGGGCCCCCGCCTGCCGTGTGAGCCCGAGGACCTCCGCCCCCAGTTTTTTGTAGTCGGGGTAGTGCGCGGCAAAGCCCTCCAGGAAGCCTTCGGGGCAGTGCTCCCCGACAGCCAATACCAGGGGTTGGCGCTGCTTGTATTGCCCCAGGGAGACCCAGCTACCGGCGGCGTCCGGCAGCCGAAACGCCGGTACGATCTGGCCGGTTGTAATGGCTTCCATAGCCGCCCTCCTTGGCGGGTGGGCATAGCCTGGCCGGGAGGCTCTGGTATGCTGGCCATTAGCCAAACACCCATGCTCCAGGGCGCGTTGTCCGGTTATAGGAATACCGTGATGATCGATCGTTGCCAACCCAGTATCCGCAGGATCGGAAGGATGCGCTCCGGGGAGCTCCTCCTATGAAACGCGCATTGATAATCGGGCTCTCTGCCGTAGGGGGACTCCTGGCCCTATTGGTGTTAGCCGCCGTGGTATTGGCCTTTACCCTCGATCCCAATGACTACCGGGATCGCATCGAGACCCTGGTGGAGGAACGGACCGGCCGGGAGCTAGCGATCGAAGGGGAGATCGGGCTTTCCTACTTCCCTTGGCTCGGCGCCGAGGTGGGTCGGGCTCGATTGGGAAACGCCCAAGGCTTCGGGCCCGACCCATTTGCCCGGATCGAGGCCATCGATGTCCGGGTTCGGGTCCTGCCTCTGCTCTGGGGGGAGGTTGCGGTGGGGAGTACGGTCCTCCGGGGCCTCGAGGTTCGTTTGGCCCGGGACGAGCAGGGCCGGACTAACTGGGAGGACCTGGTTCCGGAAGCGGAGCCTGGCGCCCCATCCGAGCCCACCCCCGAGCCCAAGGGACCCCCGGCCGGCCCCATGGCGGGGCTCACTCTGGGGGGATTGGAGGTCCGGGACGCGCTCCTGGTCTGGAGCGATCGACAGGCGGGCCAGGAGGCTACCATCAGCGATTTGCAGCTTACCGTGGGCGCCCTTCGCCCAGGGGCGTCCTTCCCGGTGGATGGTGAGTTCCAGGTCAGGGCTGGCCCACCGGAAACCTCGGGAGAGGTCCGTCTGGAGGGGCGTGCGGGCCTGTCCGAGGATGGCCAGACCCTTAGCCTCGAGGGACTGACCCTTTCCACCGATCTGGCGGGACCGGGCCTACCGGGAGGGCAGCTACAGGGGCAATTAACGGCCACGGGGGCCTATCACCTGGGTCCCGGTCGGGCGATGATCGATTCCGCTCGATTGGCCACCGCCGGGACGGAGCTGACCGTCACCGGGGAGGCCACCGAGCTCAACCGCGCGGCCCGCTTCCAGGGCCGATTGGAAGCTCAGGTGACCGATCCCAAACGGGCGGGTCAAGCCCTTGGGGCCTTACCCCTGCCGACCTCGGCCATGGCAGGGCTGGCAATGGGGGGAAACCTCTCCCTGGATGCCGGCGATGGCTCGGTGACCTTCCAGGAAGGATCCCTTGAGGGCCCCGGTCTGGAGGGAGACCTCCGTCTTCAGGCCAAAGAGCTGGGCGCTTCCGGTACCGGCCGGATCGATCTGGAGGTGGTCGATGGCAAGGCCTTTGTGAAGGCCCTCGGCCCCTTGCTGCCGGAGGGGATCCGGGGGGCGGGGCTGAACGGCGCCGGAGTGGAGGCAGATCTCCGCTGGAGCCAGACCCAGGACACCGCCGCCCTTTCCGGGCTCAAGGCCGCCCTGGGGCCTGCCCGGATTACCGGCGACATGGAGCTCCGTGGGCTCACCTCCGAATCGCCAAGCTATCGGGGACAGTTGGCGACCAACGCCTTCTCCCCACGGGGACTGCTCCAAGAGGTAGGCCTCCCAGTACCGGATACGAGCGATCCCGATGTCCTGCAACGGGCTAAGCTGCAGGTAGGCCTTTCCGGTACACCGACCCGGCTCGCCGCCAAGGGGCTAACGGCCGAGCTGGACGAATCGCGGCTGACCGGCTCCGCTTCGGTGGCCACCGCCTCGCCTCTGCAAGTGGGGTTCGATCTTTCCCTGAACCGCATGGATGTGGACCGCTATCTTCCTCCCACCCCCGAGGGGAACGGGCAGGCCACTCCCGGAACGGCCGCCGCAGCCGGGGCCGAGGAGCTTCCCGTCGAGCCCCTGCGCGGCGTGAGCGTTGACGGCAAGGCGCAGGCGGGACAGCTCAAGGTCCAGGGCCTCCGGCTAGCCGATGTGAACGCCCGGCTCCAGGGAAGCGAGGGGCGGTTCCGTCTGCACCCCTTCACCGCCACCCTCTACGAGGGGAGCTATCGCGGCGATGTCCGGATGGATGTTACCGGGGACAAACCCCAGATCAGCATGACCGAGAGCCTCAAACAGGTCTCGCTGGGCGGTCTCCTGAAGGACCTGACGGGACGGTCCTATGTGGATGGCCAGGCCGATATGGATCTCGACCTGTCCGGGGACGGCGCCACCGTCACTGAGCTGCTGCAAAGCCTGGCCGGAGAGGGGGAGATCCGGCTCCGGAACGGGGCCATCCAGGGCATCGACATCGGTCGGGCCCTGTCGACCGGCTACGCCGCCCTGCAGGGGAACAAGGCGGACGCCGATGGCGGCGAGGCAACGGAGTTCCAGGAGCTGCGCGCTTCCGCCCGGTTGGAGGGGGGTCGCCTGTTGACGCGCTCCCTGTCGCTCGATTCGCAGCAGTTGGGGCTGAATGGGGAGGGCGCTTTGGAGCTGCTTACGGGGAAGCTGGACTACAAGCTGGATGCCCAGGTGAAGAAGGGCGCCCAGGGACTGCCGGAGGCCCTGCAGGGGTTGCAGGTCCCGGTCCGGCTCAAGGGGACCTGGGCGGATCCCAAGATCCAGCCCGACATCAAAGGGGCCCTCCAGCGGGCCCTGGGCCAGAAGGGCAAGGAAAAGGCCGGCGAGAAGCTGGACGAAGAAATGGAAAAACAGGTTCCTAAAGGCCTTCGGGACAAGGCGAAGGATCTCCTTAACTTCTAAGGAAACAGCCCCTAGGCGGCGGTGGCGGTGACGGAGGGTTGGACCGGTTCTTGGAGGATTCGGGTCAAAGGGGACAGAAGCTATGAAACGGGAAGAAAGCGAGCCGCTTCAACTGGGTGGCGGCGGCGAGCCCCGAAGGGCCGATAAGGCAATCGGAATGGCCGGGCATGTCCTGGCGCCGGAGCGATGGCTGGTGGGTAAGGTTATGGAGGCCCTGGGCTCACCGCCGGTGGCGGTGGAGCTATGGGACGGTCGGCCGGTGGAGCCGGTGCCCGAGGATCCCGTGGCCCGGGTCCGGCTGCGGGACCGGGGCGTGCTCTATCGGCTCCTGCGGAATCCGGACCTCCATTTCGGCGACGATTACGCCCGCGGCCGGATCGAAGTGGCAGGGGATCTCACCGAGCTCATCGCTACCGTGGACTGGGCACGCCAGCGACGCCACGGCTACGGCGGGGGCCGGCCCGGAGTGACCGCCCGCCTGTACCGGGCGCGGCGCAACACCCTGAGCGGGTCCCAGGAGAACATCCACCACCATTACGATCTCGGCAATGACTTCTATCGGCTCTGGCTCGACGAGGACATGGTCTACACCTGCGCCTACTTCCCCCACCCGGAAACGGATCTGGAAGGCGCGCAGCGGGCCAAGATGGACCATGTGGCCCGCAAGGTCCGCGTGGCCGAAGGAGACCGGGTGGTGGAGGCCGGCTGCGGCTGGGGCTCGCTGGCGCGCCATCTGGCCCGGGAGTACGGCTGCCGCGTACGGGCCTTCAATATCTCCTCCGAGCAGATCGCCTACGCCCGTGAGCGGGCCAAGGCAGAGGGCCTGGACGACCGGGTGGAGTTTATCCAGGACGATTACCGCAATGTCACCGGGACCTACGACGCCTTCGTTTCGGTGGGCATGCTCGAGCATGTGGGCACGGATCACTACCGCGACCTGGGGGAGGTCATCGATCGCTGCCTGACCGACCACGGCCGGGCCCTGATCCACAGCATTGGGCGCAACCGACCCGTCGGGCCCATGAACCCCTGGATTGAGCGCCGTATCTTCCCGGGGGCCTATCCCCCGGCGCTGTCGGAGATGACGGAGATCTTCGAGCCCTTCGCCTTCTCGATCCAGGACGTCGAGAACCTGCGCCTGCACTACGAGCGGACCCTGCAGCACTGGCTGGAGCGCTTCGATCACCACGCCGAGGAGGTTCGGCAGCGGTTCGGGGAGCGCTTCGAGCGCGCCTGGCGGCTCTACCTGGCCGGCTCCATCGCCGCCTTCCGCACCGGCAGCCTCCAGCTCTTCCAGCTCGTGCTTACCCGTCCCACCGACAACCAGCTTCCCTGGACCCGGGAGTACATGTACCCCGGGACTGCGGCCTAAAGGACCGATCCCGGCCGGTGGGCCAACGCAGCGGCCCCGAGCTGGGCCCCAAAGATCGGGTGGGCGATGGTAACGGAGGATCCAGGGAGCGAGCTTCGGGAAGCCCTGGCGGCGCAATCGGGGATCGTCGCCTTCGTGGGTGCCGGGGGCAAGAAGACCGCCATGTACCGGCTGGCGGCCCACCACCCCGGCCCGATGGGGCTGACCGGCACGGTCCGTCTTGCGGATTTCCCCGAAAGCCTGGATGCCACCCGCGTGGTTGGCGAATCCGGGGACCTAACCGCGGAGGTGCTGGAAGCGGCGAGTCGAAGCCGGCGGGTGGCCTACGCCGGACCAATCCATCGGGAGGGCCGGCTGAATGGCGTGGCTCCGGAGTTCGTCGCCGAGCTCCACTTCCGAGCGGGTTTCGCCGCCACCTACGTCAAGGCCGGCGGGGCCCGAATGCGGTGGATCAAGGCCCCCGGCGAAGGGGAGCCCCGGATCCCGCCGGGGGTGACCACCGTGGTGGCGGTGGTCTCGGCCCGGGTGCTGGGCCGTCCCTTCGACGAGCGCATCGCCCATCGGCGGGAGGAGCTGGGGGAGATCACCGGGCTGGAACGGGGTAAGCCCATCGCTGCCGAGCACGTGGCCCAGCTGCTGGTCCATCCACAGGGGGCGGCCAAAGGCGTGGGAGAGGCGGAGCTGGTCCCGCTGATCAATATGGTCGATGACGGGGACGCGGAGGGGGCGGCCCGGGAAGTGGCGGATCGGGCCCTGGCAAAAGGGCCCCCTTTCCGGCGGGTAGTGCTTGCGGCGATGGCTCGGGAGCGCCCCCTGGTGGCGGTAGTGGGAAGCTGAATCGGCTTCAGGAGTCCTCTGGACCGAACAGGCGGAGGGCCGAGTGATCGGCGCTGTTGGGCAGGCCCGGGGTCTCCACCACCCGGTAGCTCTCCACGATGCCCTCCTGGCCCACCTCCCGATCAACGGCGATGAGCGTCTCCGACGGGTGCTCGCAGAGCCCCTCGGTGAAGGCCACCTCCTCCTCCGCCACCTGCATGGCCTCTTCCCGGCTGGGCGCCCCGTAGTGCGCGATCAGGTGCTCCGCCAGACGCTCCCGGATGGTCTCTCGGTCGCGGTGGCCCATCTCGGCTACCGTCACCAGCGAGCTCCAGCCGAAGCTCCCGGTTCCCAGGAAGCCGTGGGCGAAGGCCTGCTGCTCCGCCCCTTCCAGGGCCTCGGGGACGACATCCCATAGGGTGAAGCTGCCGGGTACGGCCCACTCCCCATCCTCGGCCGCAACCGGGAAGATGCGCTCGTCGGAGGAATCCAGGCGAACGGTGAGCAGGAACTTCACCGGCGCTACTCCTTCTGCTTCTCGGCGCCGCCGCGCTCGCGCTTGGGCTCGGGCGGCTCGGACGTGGGCTCGTCGTCCAGCACCACGCGCTCGGCGCCGTTGTAGATCAGAAACCGGGTCCCTTTGGCCCGGGCCACCAAGGTGATGCCGAGCCGCTTACCCAGGTCCAGTCCCATCTGGGTAATCCCCGAGCGGGAAAGCAGCACGGGAACCCCCATCTGGGCCACCTTGATGACCATCTCCGAGGTGAGCCGGCCCGTGGTGTAGAAGATCCGGTCCTCGCCGCGGATGTCCTCCAGCCACATGTAGCCGGCGATGGCGTCCACCGCGTTGTGGCGTCCGACGTCCTCCACGAACATCTCGATTTCATGCTCGTGGCACAGGGCGCAGCCGTGGACCGCGCCCGCCCGGCGGTAGACCTCGTTGTAGCGGTTGAGGGCGTCGAGGGTGCCGTAGATGGCCGACTGGTGGACCATCGCCGGCTCCAGCGCGGTGCGCTCCAGGTGGTCGATGAGCTTGCCGAAGACGGTGCCCTGGCCACAACCGGTGGTGACGGTGCGGGTCCCCATACGCTCCGCTAGGTCCGGTACCCCGTTGTGGGTCACCACCACCGCCGCCTCCGCTTCCCAGTCTACCTGCACCGCCGCCACCTGCTCGGGCTCCTCCAGGAAGCCTTGATTGCGCAGGTAGCCCAGGGCGAGGAGCTCGGGGTAGCCGCCCAGGGTCATCAGGGTGACGATCTCCTGCTTGTCCAGGTAGAGGGTCAGGGGCTGCTCCCCGGCGATCTCCCGCTCCTTGGGCTGGCCGTGCTCGTCGATGGCGGTGACCGCATGGCAGGGCGCCAGCCCCTCGTCGGTCATGGCGGGGCGATAGCGTTCCCCGCTGAGGGTCGGAGCGCTCATAAAGGCTTCCTCCATTGGACCAGGCTCCTGAACGGGCCGATCATCCTTCGGTTCCCTCCGGAAGGTCGGCTTCCCCAGCCTCCTTGGGCCGGAAGCCCAGCCCTCGCAGGTGCTTCCGGATCGCTTCCTCGCCGAGCAGGGCCCGGAACCGCTGCAACGGCTCCCGGTCCCAGCGACTCTCGGGCACGACGAAGTCGTAGTCCTCCTCCTGCAGGGGCAGGAATCCGAGCCCATAGGCTCGGGCTACCGTATCGATGGCCACACCCCAGTCGGCGCGACCCTGGCTCACCGCCGCCGCCACCGCGTTGTGGGACTTGGTCTGGACCCCGTAACCGGCAGGCTCTTTCCCCTCCAGCAGGCGGTCGGTCAGGATCCGGGTTCCACTGCCGGGATTGCGGTTGACCATGACGCAATCGGGATCGTCCGCGGCCGCGGCAACGGCCGCTTCGGCCTCGCCGCCTTCGAAGCGCGGATCCCCGGGGCGGAAGACCACCCCCTGGAGTCGCCTGTAGCCGGGTACGAGCCTCAGCCCTTCCTCGAGGAAGGGGTGATTGTAGTGCCCGCTCTCGGGATCCAGCAGGTGGACCCCGGCCAAGTCGCACTCCCCGCGGCGGGCGGCGGCCAGGCCGCCGGTGCTGCCCACATGCAGGGCCTTGGCGGACAGACCCTCGTCGCGCAGGGCCCCCAACAGGACATCCAGACCGACGCAGTGGCTGCCGATGGCCACCAGGTCCGCGGGCTCCAGGTCCCGGGCCAACAGCTGAACGGTCACCGCGCTGCCTTCCTCCAGGAGCTCGGTTTGGCGGGGAATGGCGATGAAGCCGTCGGCGTAGGTGAACGCGGTCACCGAGCCCGAGCCCTTGGCCATGGGATAGGCGGTCAGCCCGGCCGGTCCCCGGATCAGGCTGACCAGGAGGTACTCCTGGCGGCCGCGCTCGGAGGGGGTGCGTACCGGAAGCTGGGCCGCAACCGAGGCCCGCTCCCGTTCCGGGCGTCCGCCAAGGCTCCGGATCACCGGGGCCACGAACTCGTGGAAGGTGAAGGTAGCGGAGGTGGGGAATCCCGGCAGTACCACCACCGGCTTGGTCCCGCTGACCGCCAGGCAGATGGGCTTGCCCGGCTTGAGTGCCACACCGTGGGCCACGATCCCTGGGGGCTCGAGGCTCCCGGCCACCCGGTAGGAGAGGTCCCCGGCGCCCTTGGAGGTCCCCCCGGACAGGACCACCATGTCGTAGCCCAGGGCCCGGTTGAGGGCAGCGGCGAGCTCTTCCTCCCGGTCCGGGACCACCCCCAGGGGCACCGGCTCTCCCCCGGCCTCGGTGATGGCGGCGCCAAGCAGGGTGCCGTTGACGTCGTACACGGATCCGGTGGGGAGCGGGTCCCCGGGGGATACGATCTCGTTGCCGGTGGAGAGCAAAGCCACCCGGGGCCGGCGATAGACGGGTACCTCCGTCCGTCCCAAGGCCCCCAGTATCCCGATCTCGCGGGAGGTGAGCGGCTGCCCCCGGTGGAGGACCGTCTCGCCCTGACCGATGTCGGTGCCGGCGAAGGCCACGTTCTGCCCCGGGGCTGCCGAAGCCTCCACATCCAGGCGTCCTTCCCCGGGATCTACAAGCTCGGTGCGCTCCACCGGCACCACCGCGTCGGCTCCGCGCGGTATCATCGCCCCCGTGGCAACGGGAGTAGCGGTCCCGGCTGCCACCTCTTCCTCGGGAATCCGACCGGGCTCCAGGGACTCCGGGTTCAGGACAAGCTGGACGGGGCTCTCCTCCATGGCCCCGAGGGTATCGCAGGCCCGTAGGGCAAAGCCGTCGACGTTGGAGCGGTCGAATCCCGGCACATCGAGCCCGGCCGTGATCGGTTCCGCAAGGACCCGGTGGAGGGCCTCGGCTATCGCCACGGTCTCCGTGCCCAATGGCTCGGTGGGCAGGTGGCTGCGGAAACGGGCCTCGGCCTCGTCCCGCTCCAGGACCTCCAGGAACTGCTCCTGGCGGGTCCCGGAACGGGCCGATCCGGGGCCGTCGGTCGAGGTCATGCCGGATCCTCCGGTGACCAGGCGGGCTCGTAGAGCCGGACGGTGACCTCGGTGCCGGGCGGGAATCCCTCGCTGTCGGGGGGAACCAGGACGAAGCCGTCGGCCCGGGTGGTGGAGGACAGGATGGACGCCCCGCTCACGGCCAGGGGCTCGGCGCCCTCCGAGCCGAGCCGCACCCGGCAGTAGTCCAGGCGCCCCAGGGCGGAGACGATCTTCCGGGTCAGCGGGACGCGGATGCTGGCGTTGGGGAAGTCCGGGTCGCGGCCGGCGCACAGGCGCACGGCCCGGCCCGCGAAGAGCTCGTGGCCGGCCAGGCAGGAGACGGGATTGCCCGGCAGGAGGAACACCGGCGCGGCCCCGAGGCGACCGATGCCGGTGGGCGCGGAGGGGCGCATGGCGACGCCGTGGAAGGCCAGCTCCCCGCACTCGGCCAGCAAGGCCGGGGCGTGGTCCTCGGCGCCGACGCTGGAGCCCCCGGTGACGATGACGACGTCGGCGCCGTCGGCGGTAAGACGCTCCCGAATGGCCTCCGCGTCGTCCCCGACCCGGTGGGCGGCCTCCAGGACACCGCCATCCCGGGCCAACAGTCCCTTGAGCATGTCGGTGTTGGCGTCGAAGATCTGGGCGGGTGCGCGCTCGGTTCCCGGCCCAGCGAGCTCGTTGCCAGTGACCACGATACGTACCCGCGGGCGGCCTACCACGGCCGCCTGGTCCCGGCCGAGGGAGGCGATCAGCCCCACGTCCTGGGGCCGAAGCCGGTGTCCTTCCCGGAGCAGGACCTCTCCCTCTTCGATGTCCTCGCCCACCGGTCCCACATGCTTGCGGCTAGGCACCGTGTCGCTCACTTCCACCCGGTTTCCGGACTCTTGGGCGTGCTCGGCTGGCAGCACCGCGTCCGCTCCCTCGGGCACCGGGGCGCCGGTCATGATCCGAACACAAGAGCCCTTGGGCACCGAGCCGGGGAAGGGGCTCCCGGGGAAGGCTTCGCCCAAAAGGCGGAAGGGCAGGGGGTTGTAGGCGCTGGCCCCCACCGTCTCCTCCCCGTGGAGGGCGTAGCCATCCATAGCGGCGCGGCGGAAGGGAGGGACCGGCTCCGGAGCCCGCAGCTCTTGTGCCAGGATGCGGCCGTGGGCCCGGGCCACGGGGACGGTCTCTGGGCCCAGCGGGGTCACTTGTTCCGCCAGCCAGTCCCATACGGCCTCCACCGGGGCTCGTTGGGTGAACCCCCGCATGCGGATCGTCGCGGGATCGGGTGGGGCCTCGCTCATGGCGATGGCGGTCCCTCCAAAGGTGCAGGTGCCACGACTTCAGGTCCCGTTGTCGGGATCCTTCCGGGCCAGGGCGGGCTCGGCTGCGCTCCGCTCCTCCGGGGTGTTGATGTTGACGAAGGCACCGGGATTGTCGGAAAAGTCGGCCAGCGCCAAGCGGTGGCGGGCGTACCAGCGGTCGATCTTGCGCTCCCCCTCGGCCAGGTAGGCCTCAAGGCTTCCCAACAGGTGGCGGGGAAGGAGGGCGAACACGGGCTGCATGCCTTCGCCGTTGTCCACCGTGGCTAGCTCGGCCTCCTGGGTCTCAAGAGCGCCCAGCAGCCGCTTCGCCAGATCCGCCGGCAGCCAGGGGGTGTCGCAAGGCACGGTAAGGATAAATTCGGTTTGGCAGGCTTCCAAGGCAGCGACCATGCCCCCCAGCGGTCCGGGGAAGTCGGCCTCCCGGTCCTGGACTATCGGATACCCGTAGGAGCGATAGTTCTCGAGGTTGCGGTTGGCGTTGATCACCAGCTCATCCACTTGAGGCCGAAGCCGCTCCAGGGCGTACTCCACCGCGGGCCGCCCGGCCAGGGGCACCAGGCCCTTGTCCTGCCCCCCCATGCGTCGACCGCGGCCGCCGGCTAGGACCACACCGGTGATGGTGCGGGCACCGGAAAGGTGGGGGTCGGGGCTGCGCGGGGACTGGGAGCTCATTTCTGGTATCGGGCCTTCCACTCTTCGTACGGCATGCCGTAGACCAGCTCGCGGGCCTCGGGGTCGGTGATCTCCACGCCTCGCTCCTGGGCCTCGGCCAGGTACCACTTGGAAAGGCAGTTGCGGCAGAATCCTGCCAGGTTCATCAAATCGAGGTTTTGGACCTCCGTATGCTCCTGGAGGTGGTCGCGGAGCTGACGGAAGACGGCCGCCTCGATCTCGGTACGGGTGGACGGATCCATTATTCCTCCCTTCTCTGCCTTGGGGATGTCCCAGCGACTGGAAGACACCGATAAAGCCTTACTAAAATACTAGGAAATTGGGCTCCGGGTGGAGTTCCCCCCTCCCGCTCCCGGCCCTCGTAGAGCGATGCAACGGCGTCGGCCCCAAGGGGGCATGGAGTCGTTTCCCCTAGGCCGGGTCCGGTAGGTCCCGGGGCCTGGTATCCTTGACCCCCCATTGGACCCATTGGAAGCCCCGATGTCCCGCCAGGAACCTGCCGGGCCGACCTCAAGTCCCCTAAGTACCGAATCCTCCAGCGGGGAGGGAAGCCCCATCCTTTCCGTGATCCTCGGCCGGTACCTGGTCTGGCGGGGTCCTCTCCAGGTGGCCACCTGGCGCCTGGTGGGCCTGGTGGCGGGCGATGTGGGCGGGGAAACCGCCGCTGGCCGATGTGTCCGCCGTGACGAAGGGGGCGAAGACTACCTTTGGACCGGTCTGCCGTTGCGCCTGGATCGCGGGGCGGCGGAGAGCTATTGGTTCAACCTGGTAAGCGAGAGGCCCTCCCTGTTCGTAATCTGTCGCCCGGTAACCGATCCCGGCCTGGCCCCTGCGCGCGTCACGCCCGACCACGACCTGGCCAGTGCCCATATGGAAGCCGACGATACCGTATTCTCCGCGGCCATGCCGACTGAGGTGGTGCCGCAGTTGGAGCGGTTCGTGATGGAGCACTACCGACCCCAGCCTCGATCGGGTCGCCGGCGTTCCGGACGCCAGGGTGAGGGAGGCGGCCATGGCTGATCCCGAGGGTCCGCCTTCGGAAGAGGAGCCCTTCCTCCGACGCTGGTCCCGGCGCAAGGCCCAAGCCCGTGGCGAGCTAGAGCCGCCGGCAGACGCCCCGGCCGGTCCCGGGGAAAAGCGCCGGCCCCGGGACGAGGGCGCGGAGGAGCCCCGAGGATCGGCTAATCCGGCTTCGGGTGCCGGGATCGAGGACGGGGCCGTGCCCGATCCCGAGCAGGTGGACGAGGACAGCGATGTCAGCGCCTTTCTGGCCCCTGGGGTGGATAAGGACCTCCAGCAACGGGCACTGCGGCGACTCTTCCGGTCGCCCAAGTTCAACATCGTCGACGGCCTGGAGGTCTACGATGGCGACTACCGCTCCTTCGAGTCTCTGGGCCAGGTGATCACCGCTCACCTCCGCCACCGGATGCGGTTCGAGGCGGAAAAGGCGCTGGGGGAGATGACCGAGCCTCCCGGAGAAGGGGGTCCAGAGGCCCGTGGCGACGACCTAGCGGTCGAAGGTCGGGAGCCTGGCCGTGCCGAGGATCCGTCCGACTCCGATGAGCCGGGCGCGGAGCCAACCTGAATGCCAAGCCAGCCCTTGCGAGGCGTGACCCCATGAGCGATGCCCCCGATCCGATGGATCGGACCCACGAGGACGGGCCCTCCCTGCCCGCTACCACCCAGGAGGGCCAAGCGCGTGCCGCGGCCCTGGCGGCGGCTTCCATTGGGGCCGGCGGCACCGGCCGGGTGGACTACCGCTCTGCGGGCCGGGTACTGGTCTTCGGTCCCGGGGAGCAGGTAGTCCCGGTGCTGCGGGGCTTGGCCCCGGGCCTAACCGCCCTGGGGGTCGCCTCCGACGGAGGCGGGCAGGAAAGCGAGTCCGGCGGGAACCTGCTGGTGGGGAGCCTTACCAGCCTCGACGGCCACTTGGGTGATTTCCGGGCAACCATGGATCGCGGGCGAGCGCAGGAAAATCCGGCCCACTGGCTGGACGGGGAGTCGGAAGCCTTCGATCTGGTGGTGGACCTTGGCCAATCGCCGATGTTCTCGGTGTCCGTTCCCCCACCCGGGTACTACCGACCCGGGGAGGATCCGGAAGCCCTAGGCCGGGCCCTGAGGGAGCTCCCCGAGATGGTCGGGGAGTTCGAGAAGCCGCGCTACTTTAACTATCAGCCCGACATCTGCGCCCACGGCAACCGCGGGCAGAGCGCCTGCAGCCTGTGCCTGGACACCTGCCCCACCGGAGCCATCGCTTCCGCCGGGGAACGTGTCGAGGTGGATCCCTATCTCTGCCAAGGCTGCGGCATCTGCGCCAGTGCCTGTCCCACGGGGGCCATGACCTACGCCTATCCCCCGGTTACCGAGTTACTTGAGTGGACACGCCGCGCTTTCCGCACTTTCCGGGAGCACGGGGGCGGGGCCCCCATCGCACTGTTCCACGATGAAAGCCGGGGCTCCGAGCTGGTGGATGTTGCAGCCGATGAGCTACCCGAGCGGGCCCTTCCCTTTCAGGTGGAAGAGGTAATGTCCCTGGGGATGGATGCCTGGCTGACGAGCCTTGCTTACGGAGCGGCGGAGGTGGTGGTCCTGTTGCCGGAGCCCGAGGAGATCCCGGCCACCCGGGAGCTGCGGAACCAGATCGGCTACGCCCGTGAGATCCTGGCCGGTCTTGGCCTCGACCGCGATCGGTTGCGCCTCGTCGAGGCCTCCCATCCGGAAGGGGTAACGGCCGCCTTCGCCAGTCCCTTTGGGGATCCGCCGGTACCACCGGCCGGTTTTGCCGCGCTCGGTGGCAAGCGCGACCTCATTCGCCAGAGCCTGGATTACCTCTACGCCCGGGTCCCCGAGCCCGCCGAATCCGTTGACCTACCGGAAGGGGCTCCCTACGGCGAGGTCCGGGTGGACGGTAATGCCTGCACCCTGTGCATGGCCTGCGTCTCCATCTGCCCCGCCGGGGCCCTCCTGGATGGCGACGAGCGGCCACAGGTGCGGTTCTTGGAGGCCAACTGCGTCCAGTGCGGCTTGTGCGAGAGCGCCTGCCCCGAGGACGCGGTGAGCCTGGTTCCGCGCGCCACCCTGGATCCGGAGTTGGCCAAGGAGGAGCGGCTCCTTCACGAGGAGGAGCCCTTCCACTGCCTCGGCTGTGGCAAGGCCTTCGCCACCCGCTCCATGGTGGAGCGGATGACCGAGAAGCTGGCGGCACACTGGATGTATCAAGACTCGTCGCCCATGCAACGGCGACTTCAGATGTGCGGCGACTGTCGTGCCAAGGACATGTTCGCCCAGGAAGGGGGCTTCGATGTGCACAACAAGCCTTAAAGCCAAAGGCCGAACGGCTCCCCCTGGCCCGAACCGTTTGCGGGTTGCGGGCTGGCGCGGCAAACTCCCGGGGCCAGCGACGGCCGCCTTGCCCTTTCCAGCTACACCTCCCAGGAGGTCCTGCAGTGTCCGTTGAGGAGCCCGAGCCACTTGCCCCGGGCGGCCCCAATCCGGAAGGGGATCAGGGGCTTCCGCCGGAGGAGGCGTGGCGGGTCGGCGCCTATGGGGTCCTGGCGCGCCTCCTGGCGGCGCCCCCGGATCGGGCGGGACTGGAGCTGACGGCGGGTCTGGCAAGCAGCCCGGACGATGACGAAGCCAGCCAAGGCCCCCTCGCCGCGGCCTGGCGGGGGCTGGCTCGGGCAGCCCAGGGGGCCGATCCCGAGGCCGTGGACGATGAATACCACGACCTCTTCATCGGACTGGGACGGGGAGAGCTGGTGCCCTACGCTTCCTGGTACCTTTCAGGTCTCCTTATGGAGGAGCCGCTGGTGCGGCTACGCCAGGACCTTTCGGCCTTAGGCTTCGAGCGCCGCTCGGGTAATCGCGATCCCGAGGACCATATTGCGGCCCTTTGCGAGGTGATGGCGCTGCTGATCCGGGACGGGGAGCCCCTGGAGCGTCAGCGCCGGTTCTTCAACGAGCACCTGGCGCCATGGGGGGGGCGCTTCTTCCGGGACCTGCAGGAGGCCGAGGCGGCCCGCTTCTATCGGTCGGTGGGCGCCCTGGGGGCCCCGTTCGTGGATCTGGAGGAACAGCACCTGGCTATGTCCGGGTGATGCGGTAAAAGGAGATCGCCCCATGACGGACCAGCCCAAGCAACCGGAACAACCAGGCCGCCGGCAGTTCATACGGAACCTGGCGGTGATCGGCGGGGTGGCCGGAGTCTCGGCCCTGACCGGGAAGGCCTTCGGGGAGACCGCCGAGCCCCAGACAGGGGCCCAGCCCTTGCCCGGGAGGGGCTACCAGGAGTCGGACCACATTCGGACGTACTACGAAAAGGCCCGGCTCTAGGATCGGCAGGGCCGGGTGCGGCTGCCAAGCGAGTGGCTGCCAAGCAATAGGAGACCCGCGATGAAGCTGACGAGGAAGGGATCGGCCGGCTCAGGCTCAGCCGAGGGCGCTCCCGGAACCTCCGCAAGCCTGGAAGGGCAGAGCATCGACCGCCGGACCTTCCTGCGCCGATCCGGCCTGTCGGTCGGCGGGGTGGGTGCCGCCAGCGTCCTTCCGGGATACCTCATGAGCCGGTCCCGCGCTGCCCAGGACACCGCTCCCAAGCCGGATGTCGAGACCGAGATTCGGCGCAGCGTGTGTACTCACTGCTCCGTTGGCTGCGGGGTGGTCGCCGAGGTCCAGAACGGGGTCTGGACGGGTCAGGAGCCGGACTTCGAGTCGCCCATCAATCTCGGCGCCCACTGCGCCAAGGGGGCTTCGGTCCGCGAGCACGGCCACGGGGTCAAGCGCGTGAAGTACCCCATGAAGCTCGTGAACGGCAAGTGGAAGCGCCTCTCCTGGGAACAGGCGGTGGAGGAGATCGGCGACAAGCTTCTGAAGATCCGTGAGGAGTCGGGCCCCGACGCGGTGTTCTGGTGCGGTTCTTCCAAGGCCAGCAACGAGGGCTCATACCTCCAGCGCAAGTTCGCCTCCTTCTGGGGGACCAACAACGTCGATCACCAGGCCCGCATCTGCCACTCCACCACGGTTGCCGGCGTCGCCAACACCTGGGGCTACGGCGCCATGACCAACTCCTACAACGACATGCACAACTGCAAGGCCATGCTCTTCTGCGGCTCCAATGCCGCGGAGGCCCATCCGGTGGCCATGCAGCACGTGCTCCGGGGCAAGGAAAACGGCGCCAAGATGATCGTGGTGGACCCCCGGTTCACCCGCACCGCCGCCCACGCCGATCAGTTCATCCGCCTGCGGCCCGGCACCGACGTGGCGTTCATCTACGGGCTGCTCTGGCACATCTTCCAGAACGGCTGGCAGGACGAGGAATACATCCGCCAGCGGGTCTTCGCCATGGACGAGATCCGGGAGGAGGTCCTCAACAACTGGGATCCCGCCACTGTGGAGGATGTCACCGGGGTGCCCGAGGAGGAGATGTACCAGGCGGCCAAGACCATGGCCGAGAACCGTCCCGGGACCATCGTCTGGTGCATGGGCCATACCCAGCACCACATCGGCAACAACATGACCCGGGCCGACTGCATACTGCAGCTCGCCCTCGGCAACATCGGGGTCTCCGGCGGCGGCGCCAACATCTTCCGCGGCCACGACAACGTCCAGGGGGCCACCGACGTGGGGCCCAACTGCCACACCCTGCCGGGCTATTACGGCCTCTCCGAGGATGCCTGGAAGCACTGGGCGAGAGTCTGGGAGGTGGACTACGAATGGCTGCGCTCCCGCTATGACACCCGGCGGAAGTACAACGCCGGCAACGGGGAGATGGCCTACACCATGCACATCCCCGGCATGCCCGTGTCCCGCTGGATCGACGGGGTCCTCGAGGACAAGGAGAACCTCCAGCAGGCGGACAACTTCCGGGCCATCTTCTTCCAGGGCCACGCGGCCAACAGCCAGACCCGCAACGTGGAGATGAAGGAGGCCCTGGAGAAGCTGGATCTGGTGGTGGTCTCGGATCCCTATCCGACCCATCTGGCGGTCATGAGCGAGCGCCAGAACGACACCTACCTCCTGCCCACCGCCACCCAGTTCGAGACCAAGGGCTCGGTGACGGCCTCCAACCGCTCCCTGCAGTGGCGGGAACAGGTGATCGAGCCCCTGTTCGAGGCCAAGCCGGACCACGAGATCCTGTACCTGTTCGCCAAGAAGTTCGGCTTTGCCGACAAGATGTTCAAGAACATCCGGGTGGAGGACGGCGTGCCGAGCATTGAGGACACCCTGCGGGAGATCAACCGCGGGACCTGGAGCATCGGTTATACGGGACAGAGCCCCGAGCGGCTCAAGCTCCACGCCAAGCACCGGGGCGACTTCGATACCACCACCCTGCAGGCCAAGGGCGGTCCCGCCGACGGCGAGTACTACGGCCTGCCGTGGCCCTGCTGGGGCAATCCCGAGCTGGGCCACCTGGGCACACCCATCCTCTACGACACCAGCAAGCCGGTGGCCGAGGGCGGACTGACCTTCCGGGCCCGGTTCGGGGTGGAATACGAGGGCGAGAACTTGCTCGCCGAGGGCTCCTACAGCGCAGGCTCGGGGATCAAGGATGGCTATCCCGAGTTCACCCTCGGCATGCTGCGCCAGCTCGGGTGGGACAAGGACCTGACGGCCCAGGAGAAGGCGACTATCGCCCGCATCGGCGGAATTGACGTGGACGAGTCCAACCTCCAGGAGATGAGCATCCGCGAGGCCATCGGCTCCAAGGCCGACCACATCAACTGGAAGACCGACCTCTCGGGGGGCATCCAGCGGGTGGCCATCAAGCACGGCTGCGCCCCCTTCGGCAATGCCAAGGCGCGCTGCAAGGTGTGGCAGTTCCCGGATCCCATCCCCAAGCACCGGGAGCCGTTGTACACCGCCCGCTACGATCTGGTGGACCAGTACCCCACCTACGAGGACCGCAAGGCCTTCTATCGCCTGCCGACCCTGTACAGCTCGATCCAGGACAAGGACTACTCGGGCGAGTACCCGCTGATCTTCATCAGCGGGCGGTTGGTGGAGTACGAGGGCGGAGGCGCCGAAAGCCGCTCCAGTGCTTGGCTGGCCGAGCTCCAGCAGGAGATGTTCGTGGAGATCAACACGGCCGATGCCAACGACCGCAACATCCGCGACAAGCAGTGGGTCTGGCTGGAGGGCCCCGAGGGCGGCCGCATCAAGATCAAGGCCATGGTGACCCCGCGGGTGGGTCGGGGGGTGATCTGGACTCCTTTCCACTTCGGGGGATGGCACCAGGGCGAGGATCTTAAGGACCGCTATCCCGAGGGGACAGCACCCTATGTCCGCGGCGAGTCCTGCAATACGGCCACCACCTACGGCTACGACTCGGTGACCCAGATGCAGGAGACCAAGGCAACCCTCTGCGAGATCAAACCGGCCTAAGGGTAGGAATCACCAATGGCGCGAATGAAGTTCCTCTGCGACGCCGAGCGCTGCATCGAGTGCAACGCCTGCGTGACCGCTTGCAAGAACGAGAACGAGGTGCCATGGGGGGTAAACCGACGCCGCGTGGTCACCCTCAAGGACGGTGAGCCCGGCGAGAAGTCCATCTCGGTAGCCTGCATGCACTGCACCGATGCCCCCTGCGCGGCCGTTTGCCCGGTGGACTGCTTCTACACTACCGACGACGGCATCGTCCTCCACGACAAGGACCTGTGCATCGGCTGCGGCTACTGCTTCTACGCCTGTCCCTTCGGCGCTCCCCAGTTCCCGGAGGAGAAGGCCTTCGGCATGCGTGGCAAAATGGACAAGTGCACCTTCTGCGCCGGCGGTCCTGACCCCGACAACTCCGAGGCCGAATTCAAGAAGTACGGGGCCAACCGGATCGCCGAGGGCAAGCTCCCTGCCTGCGCCGAGATGTGCGCCACCAAGGCCCTGCTTGCCGGGGATGGGGACATGATTGCCGACATCTACCGGCAGCGGGTCATCCGCCGCAGCGGGCGACCCCAGACTTGGGGCTGGCAGAAGGCCTACGGTGAGAGCATCTAGCCCTTCAGGGGGATCTCCTTTGCGATCCGGGAGGAAGCGCGGATGAGGCAGTGGCACGCGGGGCTGGGCATCGTTGCGGCGGCTCTCGTCTTGGTGGGGTGCTACGAGTCCACCGAGGTCACCGTTTACGACCCGGGCGTCTATAAGGGCGAGGAGGATCCCCTCATGGCCAAGCAGCGCAAGGAGGCTCAGCAGGAGCGGCTGCGTCAGCGCTTCCGCCAGGTCCAGACAGATCGCTAGGGGAAACGCAGATGCCCACCTTCCGTCCTTGGTCCGTTGCCCACCTGGTCCCGGCCCTGTCGGTGGCCGGGCTCGCCCTCGCCGCCTGCGATCCCATCCAGGATCCCTGGGTGGCCGATCCGGAGATGCTCGAAAAGCAGCGGGACCGAGCCCCGGAGATGAACGACCGGCTCCGCGAACGTGCCCTGATGGTTCAGTCGGATCGATGAGTCGACAGCCTGATCGCGGGAGCTCGCAGAACCCGAATTGAAGGGAGCAACCATGCCCAGTTCGCAACGGCCGCAACGGTCCACGCAGGCCCGTTCCCGGCGCTGGTTCGCCGCTTTGGCCGCAGTGGCCCTGGTGGCAGGGCTGGCGATCCTCCTAATGGGCGATGCCTTAGGGGGGCCTTCCGTGAGCGCCCAGGCGCCCGGAGCGGCAGCGCAAGAGCCGCCTCCCGAAGAGGGCTTTCGGGGGGGTGAGAACCCCCGGTCCAACTACTGGGGGGCTGTCCGTGAGGGCCAGAGTGGAACCACGACGGTAAAGGGAACCGAGACCGGGGTCCTGATCCAGAACTACGGGGAGATCTATCGTCAGATCCGCAACGGGCCCCTCACCACCTACGGCTCCTGGCTAATGGGGCTGATGGTGCTGGGCCTGGCCGGGTTCTACCTCATCAAGGGCACGGTGCGCATCCATGAGGGGCGCTCGGGGAGACTGGTGCCGAGGTTCTCGGAGCTGGAGCGTTACCTCCACTGGTCGGTGGCGGTGCTGTTCATCGTGCTCACCGTTACCGGCCTGCTCCTGCTCTTCGGCCGCGCCTTCTTGATCCCGGTAGTGGGCATGTCGGGGTTTTCAGCGACGGCCTCGGTTTCCAAGACCCTGCACAACTTTTTGGGACCGCTGTTCGTGATCGCCCTGGTGCTGATGATCGCCGTGTTTATCCGCGACAACTTCCCCGATCGAGGCGACATCGGCTGGATCCGCCAGCTGCTCGGCCGGACCGACAACCCGCAGATCGGGCGGTTCAACCTGGGGGAGAAGGGCTGGTTCTGGATGGCTGCGGTGGCCGGGCTGATGGTATCGATAACCGGTCTGATCATGGATTTCACCATCTTCGGCCAGACCCGGTTCGTTCTCCAGGTGTCCCAGATCCTCCATGGCGTCGGGGCCTTACTGATGATCGTCGGCTCTTTCGGACACATCTACATGGGGACCATCGGTCTCGAGGGCTCCTTCGAGGGCATGGCCACCGGCTACGTCGACGAGAACTGGGCGAAGGAGCACCACGACGCCTGGTACGAGGAGAAGGTTCGTGAAGGCCAGGTCGGTGTTGCGCCGGAGGGACCGGCCGCTTCCGAGCCCCGGGAAGGGGCCTCCTAGTCCGGAAATGCTCCACAGCTAGCTGGAGGACTACCGTTGGACGGATTCCCCGAGCCGATTCGCCGGGCGATGCTTGCCGGAGGCAGCGCGGTTACCTGCCTGCCCGTGCAGCTGGATTCCGGCGAATGGGAGGCGGCCCTGTTCTTCCACCTCCGGGGAGAGGAATCGCACGCCGATCGCGAGCTCCTCCTGGAACGCCAGGGCCCCGTGGCGGTGGGGCTGGAGACGGAGGTGATGAAGCTGGAAAGCGCCGCCGTGGTGATGCTGCGGGTGGAGGCCTACACCCGGACCGAGGACCCTTTGGTGGGCGAGATCCTGTTTGTGCCGGGGGAAGCCCAGGCCCATTTCGAGGCCTTGAAGCTGCTGAGCGGGCAGACCCGGCTCTCCTGGTTCTTCGGGGATCCCGCTTTCCGCGTTCTCCACGCCCAGGAGCACCCGCTGGAGGCGGATCACCGGGAGGAGTTCGAGCGCCTCCTCCAGGAAGCGGTGGAGCACGATGCCCTCGTACGGTTCACTGGCCGCTACGACGCCGAAACCGCCCTGGCGGAGGTGACGGCCCACTACGCCGATCGCGGCAGCCCCGCTCCCGATCCCGAGACCGCCCACTGAAGGGCTAGAAATCCGCTTCGAAGCGAAGCTCCTGATCCGCCGAGCCCCGCCATTCCGCCATCTCCTGGCACATCCGGATGAACCCCTCCTCCAGATCGAAGCTGTAGTAATCGGCCAGGGTCCGGAGCTCGGCCAGCTCGCCAGCGCCGAGCCGTACCGCGGCGGTTCGCTCGGGGCCCGGATCCTCCAGCCGACCGAGCTGGAGCAGCTCCACCACGTCTTCCAGGAGATAGTCCCCTCCGGTGTAGGTGTGCACCCGGTGGGGCTCGCCGCTCGGGGGCGCCAGATAGACCCCGGCCTCTCCTTCGCCCGCCTCGGTCATCCCCTTCCTCCGCCGCCGCACCGCAGGCCGAACGCTTCGGCGAGGGAGAGGGTCCGATTGCCGCCTCCGTCCGGCTCGATGACCAGGCCGCCATCCCGGGTCCAGTCCACCAAGCGTCCGGCCACCGTTTCCGCCGGCAGGGTTATCCGCAGGTCGTCCCCCGGGGCGGCGGAGCGCTGGGCCCATTGTCGGCGCACCGGCTCGAGCCCCTCCTGGGACCAGCGGTTGATCCCGGCAAGGAAATGCCGGGCGAAGGCCTCCAGGATCTCCGGGGCCGGCGTTTCCGCTTCAAAGGCTCCGAATAGACTGGCCGAGTCTATCTCGGCGGGGGCCGGTGCTCCCGCCAGGTTGATGTTGATCCCCAGGACCAACCGGGGGTCCCCCTCTTCGATGGTTTCCGTTTCGCGAAGGGTAACCGCGGCAACCTTGCCGCCATCGAGCAGGAGGTCATTGGGCCAGGCGAAGCGAAGGTCGGTCATCGGGGGGACCCGCTCGGCGATCGCCACCCCCGCGGCGGCGAGGGCCACCAGCGCGGTCTGGGCCGCGATGGGAAGGGGGTCGTCCGGTTCCAGGACGAGGGCGCAGAAAAGGCCTTCCTCGGGCGGCTCCCAGGGCTGGCCCAGGCGGCCTTCGCCCTGTTCGGGACGGGTCCCCCAGACCAGGATTCCCTCCGGGGCCCCGGAGCGGGCCCGACCTACCGCTTCCGCCAGGACGGTGGTCTCCTCCACCCAGGGGACCGGCTCGTAAGCCGGCGGCAGCTCGGGACGGGTGCTCAAATCGGTCGGCTCCGCTCCAATGGGCGAGGGCCAGGGTAGCAGCCCCTAGCCGGGCTCGGGGAACGTCGGTAGGCCTAGGGAAGGTCGGTGATGGCCACCAGCTCGTTGAACAAGGCCTGCAGCTCTTCTCGGCCCTCGGCCTGCTCGGCCCGCTCCAGGACCTCTGGGGTGAGGTGGGGGGCGAACTCCTGGAGGAAGTCCCGGGTAAAGCCGCGAAGGGGCTCCTGCCGGCGGAAGGCGATGCTGGTAATGCTGGGGTCGAACAAGTGGTCGGCCGCCAGGGCGACGAGCCCTTCCTCATCCACTGACCCCGTCGCCATGTCGGCCACGATGCCGACTCCGAGTCCCTCCCGGACATAGGTCTTGATGACCTCCGCATCGGTGGCGGCAAGAACCACCTCCGGCTCCAGCCCTTGTTCGGAGAAGGCGGCATTGACCCGGGATTGGCCCGTGAGCCCGAAGACGTAGGTGATCAGGGGAAACTGGGCGAGGCGCTGCAGGGAGACCGGGCTCTCCTGCGCGAGGGGGTGGTCCGGGGGAACGATCAGGCAGCGGTTCCAGAGGTAGCAGGGGAGGAGGACCAGGCCTTCGAACAGGTGGAGGGACTCGGTGGCGATGGCGAGGTCCGCCTCCCGGCGGACCACCATCCCGGCGATCTGCTGGGGCGTGCCCTGGTAGAGGCGCAAGCGGACCTCGGGGTGGCGGTCCCGGAAGCGGTGGATGGGCGCGGGGAGAGCGTACCGGGCCTGGGTATGGGTGGTGGCCAAGGTCAGGGTGCCCTGACCCGGGTCACGGTGATCCGAGGCCACCCGGATCAGGTTGTCGATCTCGCGCAGGGCCCGCTCGGCGTATTCCAGGACCGCTTCCCCCGCCGGGGTAAGATGGGTCAGCTGGCGCCCGTCCCGGGCGAACAGCGTGACGCCGAGCTCCTCCTCAAGGAGGCGGAGCTGCTTGCTCACTCCGGGCTGGGAGGTGTGGAGGCGCTCCGCGGCAGCGGTGACGTTGAAGCCGGTGCGGACCACCTCCCGGAAGAACTGGAGCTGACGGAGATTCATGGGGATCAGTCCGAAAAGGGGCCGGGTAGAACGGAAAGTTTGGCAAGCATGAATAGAAAATATTTCTCAGGACCGATCGCTCGGCCTATCCTCTCGGTCCAAGGGAAAGACGCGGAAAAGCGCCCGACCGAACCAAACAGGAGCCAGCATGGCACTCCGACTTGGCGACACAGCGCCCGATTTCACTCAGGATTCGACCATCGGTCCCATCAATTTCCACGAGTGGGCCGGGGAAAGCTGGGTGGTGCTGTTCTCCCATCCCGCGGATTATACGCCAGTGTGCACCACCGAGCTGGGTCGTACCGCCAATCTGGCCGAAGAGTTCGCCAAGCGCAACGTCAAGGTGATCGGTCTCAGCGTCGATCCGGTGGATTCCCACAAGGGCTGGATCGAGGACATCAACGAGACCCAGAACGCAGAGGTCGACTTCCCGGTGATTGCCGATCACGACCGGACGGTATCCGACCTCTACGATATGATTCACCCCAATGCCAACGACACCTTGACCGTGCGCTCGGTGTTCGTGATCGATCCCAGCAAGAAGGTCCGTCTGACCCTTACCTATCCGGCGAGCACCGGTCGCAACTTCGATGAGATCCTTCGGGTCATCGATTCCCTGCAGCTCACCGACAGCCACAAGGTGGCCACGCCGGTGGACTGGAAGCCCGGCGACGAGGTGGTGGTCCTGCCCTCCATCAAGGACCCCGAGGAGCTGCAGAAGCGATTCCCCCAGG
>JAHEOG010000082.1 GCA_018609925.1 Gammaproteobacteria bacterium | reverse complement strand
GCTGGGGTACCACCACTACCACAGCACCGCCCACGAGGCGCTCGGCTGCTTCGCCGGCTCTGCCCGGATCCAGTTCGGCGGTCCGGAGGGGCCGGTCCTGGAGGTGGAGGCCGGCGACGTCGTCATCCTGCCGGCGGGCACCGCCCACAAGTCGGTGGCCAGCGAGGGCTTCCGCTGCGTGGGGGCCTATCCCGAGGCCCAGGACCCGGACATGAAAAGCGGGCGGCCGGGGGAGCGGGAAGGGGCCGTCGAATCCATCGCTGCGGTTCCCGTTCCCCGGGCGGATCCGGCGTACGGCGCCGAAGGGCCCCTCCTTCAGCACTGGTCGGCGCCGAACCCCGGGGAGCCTGCGGGCTAGTAGGGATGTGGAAAGATGCTCTCTCCGGTCCCCCGATCCTTGGGGGGCAGGCCTCGGCCTTTAATTACCTTACCCAGGGCCGCGTCTGGACCGGGAATCCCGTGTTTCGTACCCTGATTCGCCCCCGTTGCGGCTGGTGGGGAAGGGTGGCGGTCCCCGGGCATTTCCTCCGGAGGTTGCTACTTGAGCCGAAGGGGCTTGAGTTCCATGTTGGTGGACCCTCCTTGGACCGAGCCCCTGGCAGGCCTTCGCCGGTCCACCGGTGACAGATTGAAACCATCCAGAAACCGAGAATTAAGACGCTTGGAGGGGTGGCAGAGTGGCCGAATGCGGCGGACTTGAAATCCGCTGGGGCCTTCGGGCCCCCGGGGGTTCGAATCCCTCCCCCTCCGCCAGCTCGCTTAGGAGAGCCCGATGATCGAAGTGAAAAGGACCGCAGACGGCGGCCCCATGGAGTTTGAGGTGACCGTCAGCGAGGGCGGCGGGGAATCCCGTCACAGGGTGACCATGTCGGCGGATCAGCACCATCGGCTGTGCCCGGATCGCAATCCCGAGGATTGCCTGGAGGCCGCCTTCCGGTTCCTGCTGGACCGGGAGCCCAAGGAGGCCATCCTGGGGCAGTTCGATGTAACGGTCATCTCGCGGTATTTCCCGGAGTTCGAGAGCAAGATCGGGGAGTACCTTTAGCCCGCCCAAGCGGGCAGCGGGATTGAGGCTCCGAGAAGGGGTAATCGGGACCTGTCCGAAAAGTTTGGTGGAAGGCTAGATCTCCACGTCGTGCTGCCAAAGGAAGTTCCGGATCTCCTTCTGTTCCATTTCCTCCAGGTAATCGAAGGGCCACATGGTGCTGGTACCCTCCACACCGTCCTCGTAGGCTCGTCGCAGAACCCAGAGGGCATTGCGGTCGTCCCGGAAGAATTCGACGTAGGGCTCGGGCGGGGCGTGGTCGTATTCCGCGGGCCAATCGCAGGTGTAGGAAAGGGGGGAGAGCCCGAACTCGTGGTATTTCTCCTGCACTTCCTCTTCGGGGTACGGGTTGTCGAAGGGCACCCGGTCCTGGATGTGGCGCTCGACTTCCTCGTCGGTGGGTGTCGTCATAGTCGCCTCCGTGTAAAGCAGCCAGTAATGGTGGGCTATAAAGCCTCTGTTTTCCTTGGTTTGTCTATTTGAAGGACGATAACGCCGGGTGCTTGGGGGGACAATGGTGAGACTATTGCCTCGGCGAGGGCGGAGCCTGGCGGGCTTGAATGGCCAGGATACCGGCGAGGACCACCAGCAGGGCCCCTAGGGCGAACCACTGACCGGGGACCTCCCCCCAAAGGCCCCAACCCAGCAGGACCGCGAAGACCACCACGGTGTAGGTAAAGGGACCCACCTGGTGCGCGGGGGCCAGGGCGTAGCCCCGAGTCAGCAGGAGCTGCCCCCCGGTGGCGCTTGCCCCCATGGCCACCAGCAATCCCCATTGGGCCGGCTCCGGTTCCTGCCAGGTGAAGGGCAAGGGCAGGGCGGAGATGACCACCGAGGTGACCCCGAAGTAGAAGACGATCCGGGTGGTGGGCTCACTGTCGTGCAGCCGGCGGATGGTGACGAAGGAGAAGGCCGCCAGGATCCCCGCGGCGACACCCGCCACCGCCGCCGGACCCAAGAGGTCCCAGCCGGGCCTCAGGATAAGGGCGATCCCCAAAAAGCCCAGTGGTGTGGCCCACAGGATGGTGGGCGCGATCCGCTCCCCCAGCCAGAGGGCGGCGATGATGGGGATGAACAGCGGCGCGGAATAGTTCAGCAGCACCGCCGCCGCCAGGTCCAGATGCCCTAGGGCGAAGAAATAGCAGTACATCGCCCCCAGTCCGGTAAGGCCTCGAACCAGGTGCAGACCGGGACGCTCGGTGGCCAGGCCACGGAGCCCGCCCCGCAGGAGCCAGGGGGTCAGCGCCGCCAGCCCCAGGGCGCTGCGGAAGAAGACCACCACGGTGAAAGGGAGGTGGGCCGAGGCTGCCTTGACGGTTGCCCCGGTGAGGGCAAACATGAATGCCGACGCCAGGACATAGGCGGCGGCGCGTGGCGGGCTTTGCTCCATGATGAGGCTCGCCCCAATGGGCCGGCGGGATTCGGGGTGCGGATTCTAGCGCATCCCGGCACCGCAGCGGACCGCTCCAAGAGGAGGGGCCTTCCATGGCTTATACGGTCAACTACTCGGTGATCCCATTAACCCACCCCGATGGGCATGTCGGCGACGTGGTGGCCCGGGTCGTGGACAGGATCGAGCGCAGCGGGCTCGATTACCGGGTAACTGCCATGGGCACCCAGATCGAGGGGGAGCTGGATGAGCTCCTTGAGCTGGTGAAGGACTGCCAGCGGATCGTGGAGGGCGACAGCCAGCGCTTCTACACGGTCGTGACCATGGACTATCAGGAAGGGGTCACCGGCACGCTGGAGGAGAAGGTTTCCTCCGTGGAGAACCGGCTGGGGCACGGAATCAACAAGTAGCCCCGGCCTTGAGTAGGCTTCCGCAAAGCCTTTGGGAGACATATGGCCCTCGGGGATGATCGGGAGAAGGTGCGGATCCTGCAGGCCGACGCGGAGAACGGGGAGCCCCGGGCGCAGCGCCACCTTGCCAACCGTTATCTCCGCGGTCAGGGTGTTGATCGCGACGCCGAGGAGGCCACCCGTTGGATGCGCCGGGCCGCCGAGGCGGGTCTGGCGCAGGCACAGCGGGGCTATGGGGAGATGCTGGAGCAGGGTGTGAGTGGCCCCGCTGATCCCGATCAGGCCCGGGAGTGGTTCCAGCTCGCCGCGGATCAGGGGGACCCCATCGCCCGCAAGCACCTGGATCGGCTGCAAGCTCGGCACGGGTAATCGCCCAGCGCTCGGGATCCGTGCCATTCCCCCGGGCCCCTCGAAAGACCGAAAGCCAATCCGCTATCCCCTACTAAGGGATGATGGGCCCATGAATGCCTTGGCCTTCGATATCGAAACGGTCCCCGACATCGAAGGGGGGAACCGGCTTTTCGGTCTGGAAGGGCTGGGAGACCGGGAAAAGATTCAGGCCATGCAGGTCCTTCGTCGCCAGGCGACCGGGGGGCGGGACTTCCAGCGCCACCACCTGCACCGGATCGTGGCCATCTCCGTTGCCTTCCGCCATGAGCGGCTGGAGGACGGCATCCGGGTGTGGTCCCTGGGCGAGCCCGACAGCACCGAAGGCGAGCTGATCCAGCACTTCTTCGACGGACTGGATCGCTACACCCCCACTCTGGTCTCGTGGAACGGCTCGGGCTTCGACCTGCCCGTGCTGCATTATCGCTCCCTTTTCCACGGCGTGGTGGCCCCCCGCTACTGGGAGGAAGGGGAGGGCGATCGCGAGTTTCGCTTCAACAACTACTTGAACCGATTCCACAAGCGCCATACGGACCTCATGGACGTGCTTTCGGGGTATCAGGGTGGGGCCTTCGGGGGACTCGACGAGATCGCCACCCTGGCTGGCCTGCCGGGCAAGATGGGCATGGACGGCTCCCAGGTGGCCGAGGCCTGGCTGGACGGGGAGCTCACCCGCATCCGGGACTACTGCGAGACCGATGCCCTGAACACCTATGGCGTGTACCTAAAGTGGCTGGTGAACACGGGTGCCCTCGGCCCCGACGAACTGGCCGCCGAGCAGGATCGCCTCTACGACTACCTGATCCGTAGCGGTCGAACCCACCTAGAGGAGTTTGCCCAGGCCTGGAAAGATCGCCATGACGGCTAATGCCGAGGTCGAGCCGGCGCTCGAGGTACGGATCGACGACCTCGACCACGACGGTCGCGGGGTAGGGCGCGTCGGGGAAAAGGTGATCTTCGTTTCCGGGGCCCTGCCCGGAGAGCAGGTACTCGTCCGGCGCACCAAGCAGGGACGCCACTACGACCAGGGCGAGGCGGTCCGCATCCTGGAGCCCAGCCCCCAGCGGGCCGAGCCGCCGTGTCCGGTATTCGGGGTCTGCGGCGGCTGCTCCCTCCAGCACCTACGTCCCGAGGCCCAGATCGCCGCGAAGGAGCGGCTCCTCGCGGAGAACTTCCAGCGCACGGCGGGGATCCGGGCCGAGTCCTGGACCCCCGCCATTGACGGGCCCCACTGGGGCTACCGGGCCAAGGCCCGCCTCAGCATCCGGCAGGTCCCCAAGAAAGGGGTGCTGGTGGGCTTCCGGGAGCGGGCGGGGCGATACGTTACCCAGATGGGGCGCTGCCCCATCCTGGAGCCCCGTCTGGACGCCCTGATCGAGCCCCTCAAGGAACTGGTGGCGGGGATGAGCCGCCCGGACCGGGTGCCTCAGGCCGAGGTGGTGGCCAGCGAGGGCGACGTTGCGGTGGTTCTGCGCCACCTGACCGAGCTCACCGCCGAGGATTGGGATCGGCTCCGGGCCTTCCAGGAGCGCCAGGGGGTGGTGGTGGAGGCCCAGCCCAAGGGCCCCGAGACCGCCGTTCCGGTGGACCCCGAGCGCCCCGCTCGGTTGTTCTACGACCTGCCCGGGTCGGGGGTTCGGCTCGAATTCACCAGCACCGATTTCATCCAGGTGAATCCCTGGGTCAATCGGGAGCTGGTCGATCGGGCCATGGCCCTGCTGGAGCCGGGGCCCGACGAGCCGGTTCTGGACCTGTTCTGCGGGATCGGCAACTTCTCCCTGCCCCTCGCGAAGCAAGGGGCTCGGGTCACAGGGTTGGAGGGGGATGCGCCCCTGGTGAAGCGGGCCGAGGCCAATTCCCGGGACAACGGGCTCGAGGTGTACGCGGCCTTCCACAAGGTGGATCTGGAGGAGGTCCCCCTGGGGGAGCTGCCCCAGGCGCGGGCCGCTTCCAAGGTCCTGCTGGATCCGCCCCGCTCGGGTGCCGTTGAGAACATCAAGGCGCTCGCAAGCGGGATCCGGCCCAAGCGTATCGTCTACGTCTCATGCAATCCGGCAACGCTGGCCCGGGATGCCGGGATCCTGGTCAACGCGGGCTACCGCCTGGATACGGTCGGGATCGCCAATATGTTTCCCCACACCTCGCACGTGGAGTCCATTGCCAGATTTGAGCTAGGGGAGGGGGAAGGCCCCGTTGAGTGATAATCCCGTCAATAATTTCAGTGATCTAATGGATCGTTTTGATGCCTTGATCGAAGACGCTGGGGCCGGCCCGGTGGATCCGGTCATCGTCGATTACCTGCGCGCCACCCGGGAACGGGTGGTGCTGCTGCATAACCGCGTCGCCGAGAAGCGGCGGGTTGCGGAACGCTACGAAACTGAAGGCGATGCGCGCCTCGTCATAGGGGGGGAAGCCCTGGAGGTGGCGATCGTGGACCGATCGGCCACCGGCTTCGGGCTGCTGGCCGACGAGCCGGTGGCGCCGGAGACCAACGCCCGGCTGGAAATTGACGGTCAATACCAGGAGCAGATCTACGAGGGTCTGGTCGCTTATTGCCAGGCCCAGGACGATCGCTACCGGGTCGGCCTGGATGTGGTCTCCTCTCTGTGGATCGGCTAACCCGTAAGGAACGCCCCCATGGTTGCATCCCGGCCCACAGACCTCATTAACGAGCTCCTTGATCACGGCATGGTGGACGAGGAACAGCTGACCCACGCCCAGGAGTACGCCAAAAGCGAGGGTGTGCCCTTGGACCAGGCCATCATCGATACCGGAACAGTCAGCGAGGACGATTTCCTGCGTTTCATCGCCAACCACTACCAGATCCCGCTAGTGGATCTGGAAGAGGTCCCCTTTGACGAACAGCTGGTTTCGTTGGTATCCGAGCGCATCGCCCGCCGCTACCTGGCCCTGCCGCTTTACAAGAAGGGCCACAACATCGTGGTAGCCATGGCCAAGCCCTGGAACGTCAGCCACGTCGATGATTTGCGGTTCTCCATAGGGCGCTCCATATGGCCGGTGCTCGCCCCCCGAGGCCAGCTCCACAGTAAAATTGATGAACTATTCATAAAGAAATCACAAACCCATGAAAATGGAAAAGAGCTTACCGGAGAAAGCGCTTACCTTCAGGACACCCTGACCGATCTAGAGGACGCCGGGCTGGTAAGCCAGGGAAACCAGCAGGAGCAGGACCAATCCACCCAGCAGCTGCTGCAGGAGAGCTCGGCTTCGCCCATCGTTAAGCTCGTCAATGACATTCTCATGCGGTCCATCCAAAAGGGCGCCTCCGACATCCACATCCAACCCCAGGAAAGCAATGTCATCGTGCGCTTCCGGGTGGATGGCGCCCTGCGCGAGGTAATGAGCCTGCCCAACAAGGCCCAGAACGCTATTATCTCGCGCATCAAGGTCCTAAGCCGGATGGACATATCGGTGTCGCGCAAGCCCCAGGACGGTCGCATTAAGGTCCATTACCGTGACAAGCCGCTGGACCTTCGCGTATCCACCTTGCCTACCTACTGGGGCGAGAAGGTCGTGCTGCGCATCCTGGACCAGTCCGGGGGGGGGCTGGAGGTCGAAAAGCTCGGGTTCCTGCGCAGCGAGTACGACATGCTTCAGAACATTATGAAGCAGCCCCAAGGCATGCTTCTTGTGACCGGCCCTACCGGCTCGGGTAAGACCACCACCCTCTATTCGATCCTGTCGGCCATCAATCAGCCTGATGTAAACATCATCACCGTCGAGGACCCGGTAGAGTACCAGCTGGCCAAGATCAGCCAGGTCCCGGTGAACCCCAAGGCGGGTATGACCTTCGCCTCCGGGCTGCGCTCCATCCTGCGCCAGGATCCCGACGTCATCATGGTGGGCGAGATCCGCGACCAAGAGACCGCCGAGATCGCCCTGGAATCGGCCGAAACCGGCCATATGGTGTTCTCAACCTTGCATACCAACTCCGCCGCCGGCGCCGTCACCCGTTTTCTGGACATGAACGTGCCCAGCTACCTGCTGGCCTCCAGCCTTTCCGGGGTGCTGGCCCAGCGGCTGCTGCGCCGCAACTGCCCGGACTGCATGGAGACGGTGGAAATCGGCGAGGGCTTGCGCACACGGTTCAACATCCCGACTGACGTGACTTTCTACGAGGGCAAGGGCTGCACCACCTGTGACGGCCAGGGTACCAAGGGGCGGCTGGGGGTGTACGAGCTGCTGGTGGCCGACCGCGAGATCGCCGATGGCATCCAGCAGGGCATTAACGAGGCCGAGATGGTGGACCGGGCGCGGCGGGGCGGTATGCATCTGATGTTCGAGGATGGTTTGATAAAGGCCATGCAAGGCAAGGTACCCATGACCGAGGTGCTGCGCGGCCTAGAGACTCCGGGCAAGGGCGAGATCGACGCCAACCTTCTGTGGGCCGAGGCGGAGCTGACCTGGGAGAAGCGGGACACCGCCAACCAAATCACCGAGGCGTCGGAAGAAGGGGAGGATGGGTCCGGCGCGGCCCTGGTGGTCTCCGGTGAGCGCGGTTACACCCGCATGATCGCCGCTCTCCTGGAGTCCGAGGGGCTGACGGCGGAGGTCACCGACTCCGGCCGAAAGGCCCTAGGCATCATCCGCCAGCGGCATCCTGGCCTAGTGGTGGCCGACATGGACTGTCCTGACCTGGACGGCGTGGCCCTGGCCAAGTCCCTGCGGCAGGAGACGGGGGTGGCCCGTACCCCTTTGGTCCTTTTAGCTGAAAAGGACAACGCCCGATCTGAAAGCCGGGCGCTGGATGCCGGCGCCGACGATTTCCTGCCCAAGCCTTTGGATCCTGACCGGCTGCTGGCCCGTATACGTCGGTTGCGCGCGCTCTACGCCCGTCTCGCCGTTCCCGCCACGGCGGCGGGCAAGGACGGCCAAGCCGCCGATGCCGACGGTGCCGATGGCATGGCCATGGGCGAGGCGGATGGCGAAAGTGAAACCTACGGGGCTCCCTCCGGTAAGGCCAAGGGCGGTAAGGGGTCGCGCGGACGGGGCGAGGCCACCGGCAACCAAACCTGAGCCGCGACACGGTTCTCGGCTGGCGCCGGACCTCGCCTGTGCCTTGAAGCGCCAGGAATTATGGCCGCCACTTCCTT
>JAHEOG010000081.1 GCA_018609925.1 Gammaproteobacteria bacterium | reverse complement strand
TGGTCGCCCGGCGCCTGCAGGAAAACCGGGGACTTTCCCCCGAGCGGGCCAGGGACAAAGCCCCCCAGGTGGCCCAGACCCGGCTGGCCCTGCTGCAGGGCCTCGGCGTCCTGGTGTCGGAGGGCGACCGCTACACCGTGGAGGCCGAATGGCGCCAGGGCAGCCTTACCGTCAACGGCCAGAGCCTTGGAGAAGGCCTCAACCTGGGCACCCGTTGAGCCCCTCCCTTCCCTGAAAGCCCCGTTTCGTTTCGTCACGGGCCAGCCACCCCCGCGCTCCCGGCGAGCCTTCCGTCGGGGGCACCCGGCCCGTGACCCCGTTCCGAGGAGGCGCGATTGGCGTCGCCGTCCAAGCCCCAGGAGCCACTCGACCACCTCCGGCTGGCGCTGGTACTGGGCGCCGCCGTTGCCGTCAGCCCGCTGGCCATGGACGCCTACCTTCCCGCCTTCCCGGCCATCGCCCAAACCCTGGGGGTTCCCCACCACCTGGTGGAGCTCTCCTTGAGCATCTACCTGGCCGGGCTGGCCGGGGGCCACTTCCTCGGCGGGCCCCTGTCGGACCGCTACGGCCGCGCCCCCGTCATGCTGGGCGGGCTGACCCTGTTCGGCGCAGCCAGCCTGATGATCGCGGTAAGTGCCACCTTCGGTCAGCTCATGGGCTGGCGCCTGCTCCAGGCGGTCGGCGCCGGCTTCTGCGTGGTCAGCGTGCCCGCCATCGCCCGGGACCACACCCGTGGCGCGGAAGCGGCCCGGCTCTTTTCCCTTATCGGGCTGGTCATCTTCGTCGCCCCGGCGGCAGCGCCGTCATTGGGGACCCTGCTGCTCTGGCTCTCCGGGTGGCCGGCCATCTTCGTCTTCCTGGCCGGCTATGCGGCCCTCCTGATCGCGGTGCTACGCCTCACGCTGTTCACCGGACCCCGCCCCAGTCGTCCGGAGCGTGAGCCCGTGCGCACCCTACTCACCCATTACGGCCAGGTGCTGCGCAGCGCCGCGGCCATGCGGCTACTCGGGGTACAGGCACTGGTGTTCAGCGTGATGATGGTCTTCATCACCCACGCGTCGGCCATCTTCCAGCGCGGGTACGGTCTCTCCGAAGGGGCCTTCTCCGCGATAATGGCCGGCTCGGTGGCGGTCATGGCCCTGTTCAACTTGGGAAACAGGGGACTCCTTCGACGCTGGGATCCCGATCCCATTCTGCGCGGGACCGTGGCCCTGCAGGCCGCCACGCTCCTCGCCCTGTTCCTCTTGACCCTGGCGGACCCGCCGCTAATCCTCTTCCTGCCAGTGCTGCTATTGGGGATCGGCACGTTCGGAGCCGCCATGCCCAACACCTTCGCCACCTACCTGGAGCACTTCCCCCACATCAGCGCCACCGCCGCCGCCCTTATGGGAGGCCTGCGCTTCACCGTCTCCGGCGGTATCAGCGGGATCTCGGCCTGGCTGGCGGACGGGCGATTGTGGCCGGTCGCGGCGATGATGGCGGGCTGCTCGCTGGGGGCCCTGCTCCTGACCGGTGCCCGTGGGGGCGCCGGGGAGCCGAGCTAAGGGGTGGGGTAATGAGACGCCGTCAGGTGGTGTCGGAGCGCTCCGGGCCGTAGCTCCAGCTCCCCCCTCCCTGCTGCTTGACCCGATACAAGCCCTGGTCCGCCGCCGGAAAAGGGCCCCGGGTCTGGACCCGTGCTGAGGCTAGCGTCCCACGCCGATGCTCACCTCCGGGCGCAGTACCCGGCGCTCGACCTCCACAGGCTCTTCCACCACCGCGATAAGCTTGTCGCAGACCCGGGCGACATCGGTCTTCCCGGCCGTATGGGGGAGGATCCCACCAAATTCGTCGCCGCCGAAACGGGCCACCAGGTCGCTGGAGCGGACCGCGGCCCGGATCCGCCGGGCCACTTCCTGCACCAGGGAATCGCCCACCTGGTGGCCATAGGAGTCGTTGACCTGCTTGAAGCGATCCAGGTCCAGGATCAAGAGGTAGACGGGGTCTTCCTTGCCTGCGGCCTCCGTTAGGGAGCGCTCCAGGAAGGCGTCGAACGAGCGGCGGTTGCGCAACCCCGTTAGGGGGTCCTGCTCGGCGAGCTGCTGGATCTGGACCTCTTCCCGCGTGCGCGCGCTGATATCCACCCAGGTAGCCACCATGATCCCGGAAACGGGGAGGATCACCCCGCCGAGGAGGGTGGTCTTGATGGTGCCGTCGCGGCACCGGACGTCCACCCCGGGTGATCAACGACACCTGGGGGCATTCGGCCGTGGTGCGGTGACCCAGCAGGTGGCCAGGATCCTGGAGCGCCACGTCTTCGCCCGGGACCACGTGGCCGGCTGGGCGGGGACGAGTTCGCCCTCCTGCTGGAGGATTGCCCCGAGGAGGCCAGCGCCAAAGGGGTGAGACTGCGCAGCGCCATCGAGGAATACCGCTTCGGGTGGCAGGGCTCGACGCTGCGGCTGACGGCGAGCCTGGGGGTGGTCCCCATCCGGGCCGGTATGGACCGCCTGGAGGAGCTGGTCAGCCTGGCCGATACCGCCTGCTACGCGGCCAAGGAGGCCGGGCGCAACCGGGTGCACCGGCTGCGGGGAGACGACGAGGAGGCCGAGCGCCGCCACGGCGAGATGCCCTGGGTCGGCCGGATCCATTCCGCCCTGGAGGAGGACCGGTTGGCCCTATACGCCCAGTCCATCGTCCGTGCCCAAAAGGACCCCGGGGAGCCCCAGCGCTTTGAGATCCTGGTACGCATGCGGGAGGAGAACGGGCGCATCGTGGTCCAGAGCGAGTTCCTGGCCGCGGCGGAGCGCTACCACCTCACCGCGAGCATCGACCGATGGGTCATCCGGATCACGGTGGCCGAGCTGAGCGCGCACCCGAATCTCCTGACCAACCTGGACATGGTCGCCATCAACCTGCCCGGGCTCTGCCTCAACGACCCGGGCCTGGCGGAGTACATCGTCGGCGCCCTCGCGGAGGGGGATCCCTCCCTGCCGGGCAAGCTCTGCTTCGAAATCACGGAATCCACCGCCATAACCCACCTCGGCCTGGCTACCCCGCTCATCGATCGGCTCCGGGGATGCGGTTGCCGCTTCGCCCTGGACGGCTTCGACAGCGGGGTCTCCTCCTTCGGCTACCTGAAGAACCTGCTCGTGGACCTCAACAAGATCGACGGCATGTTCGTGCGCGAGCTCCTGGAGGATCCCGTGAACCGGGCGGTGGTCCGGGCCATCAACAACATCTCCCACGAGATGGGCAAGGAGACGGTGGCGGAGTTCGTCGAATCGGAGGAGATCCGGGCGATGCTGGCCGGCTTCGGCGTCGATTTCGTCCAGGACTTCGCCATCGATCGGCCGCAGCCGCTTGAGCGGGTGCGCACCCGGACCAGGAAGCGGGCGGCTATCTAGCCTTCCTACGGCGGGCCTCCCTCCCTAACCCAGCTCGTCGCTTATGGCGCCGGCCTCTTGTGCGGCCGTCCCGGGGTCGGGATCCAGCACGTTGATGTGGCCCATCTTGCGCCCGGGGCGGGAGGGCTCCTTGCCATAGAGATGGAGCTTGGCGCTGGGCCGCCTCAGGGGGACGAGCCAGTCGGGCTCGCCCGAATGCCAGCGCTCGGAGAGGAGGTTGAGCATGGCACCGGCGGAGAGGGGATCGGGCGAGCCGGCCGGGAGTCGACAGAGCATGCGCACCTGCTGCTCGAACTGGGAGGTGACGCAGGCGTTTAGGGTGATATGGCCGCTATTGTGGGGCCGCGGCGCGAGCTCGTTGACAAGCACCTCGCCGTCGCTCGTTTGGAAGAGCTCCACCGCCAGCACGCCCTGGTAGTCCAGCGCCTCGGCCACCTCCCGGGCCAGGGCCTCGGCGGTGTCCCGGGTCTCGCCGGGGACCCGGGCCGGGAAGAGGCTGTAATCCAGGATCCCGTCCCGGTGGATGTTCTCCACCGCCGGGAAGGAGGTCACCGCGCCGTCCGCTCCGCGAGCCAGCACCACCGAGAGCTCCCCGGTCAGGGGAACCTCCCGCTCCAAAACGCAAGGGACCTGGCCCAGCTCGCGAAAGGCGGCCTCAGCCTCGCCGGGCACGGCCACCGGCGCCTGGCCCCGGCCGTCGTAGCCCAGGGTGGCGGTCTTCATGCGGGCGGGGGTCCCGATCCGGTCGGCGGCCCTAGCCACCTCTTCCGGCTCCACGATCACCGCGAACTCGGCGGTAGCGATCCCGCGCTCGGCCAGGAAGGTCTTCTCCCGGATCCGATCCCGCGCCACGGCCACCGCATCCGGACCGGGCGCGAGCCGGCAGCGCCCGTCCAGGTAGGCCAGGCTGTCGGCGGGGACGTTCTCGAACTCCACCGTCACCGCGGCGCAGCGCCGGGCTAGCTCGGCTAGGGCCTCGTTGTCGTCGTAGTCGGCGCGCAGGTGACCGTCGGCGGCGTGGGCAGCGGGGGGTCCGTCCTTGGGATCGAGCACGACAACCCGGTAGCCCATGGCCTGGGCGGCGTGGGCGAACATCCGCCCGAGCTGGCCGCCGCCCAGCACCCCCAGGGTGGCGCCGGGCGCGATCACTGCCCGTCCTCGTAGGGGACCCGCATGGCGGCGGCGGAATCGGTCTGGCGCTGGCGGAAGGCCGTCAAGGCGTCGGCCACCTCGAAATCGGCCACCGCCAGCAGGGCCGCCGCGAACAGCCCGGCGTTGGCGGCCCCGTGCTCGCCGATGGCGAAAGTGGCAACGGGCACGCCCTTGGGCATCTGGACGATGGAGTACAACGAGTCCTGCCCCCCCAGGTACTTGGACGGGACCGGGACCCCCAGAACGGGCAATCGGGTCTTGGCGGCGAGCATCCCCGGCAGGTGGGCAGCGCCCCCGGCGCCGGCGATGATGCAGCCCAAGCCACGATCGGCGGCGGCCTCGGCGTACTGGAACATCCGGTCCGGGGTGCGGTGGGCGGAAACCACCTTCGCCTCATAGGGAACGCCCACCTCTTCCAGGGCCGACGCGGCGTGGCCCATGACGGACCAGTCGCTCTCGCTGCCCATGACGATGCCGACGCGGGGCTCGCTCATCTTCCCCACCTCCCTTGAAAGGAGGCCCAATGGTACCCATCCGGGGCCCCGGTGACCAAAACCGGGCCGGGCCACGCCCTGCCCGTCCTACGTCCTGGCATCGAAAGCCGCAAACCACTGCCCGGTCCCCCGGGGCTCAGTCGGGTCGTAGTACAGCGAGCGTAGCCGGAACCGTCCCGCCTCGCCGAGCAGGGGACCCGTGGCGAAGGTGTGGAAGGCGTCGCCGCCAAGGATCTGGTGGGTGGTGGTCACGAAGAGCCGGGACAGGACCCCCTCGCGCAGGGCGGTGGTCAACAGCTTCGGACCCGCCAGCAGGTGGATCCGCGAATAGCCCAGCTCGCCCAGGATCCGGATGAGGGAGCGCCCCTCCACCGCGGCCCCGGCTCCGGCGAGGTGCACCTCGAAGCCGCGCTCCCGCCACTGCCGGATCCGCTCCGGCGGGGCTTCCTTCCCGGTAAGGATGTGCACCGGCTGGCCTTGCTCCAGCACCGACGGGGGCAGAGGGAAATCCAGGGTCCGACTGACCACCGCCACCCCGGGCTGGGCGGCGAGTCCGCGGTCCCGTCGCCACTGGCCGATGTCCCGGGCCGCTTCCGAAACGCCCACCTGGAGGATGTCACCGAGCTCGCCGCTAGCCAGGGCCCGCAGGTAGCTGCCGTGGGCCACCTGGCAATCGGCGTGGGCCTGGAGCTCCTGGAACAGCCGAAAATCGTGGGGATTGGGAAGCTCCTCGGGGACCCCGGGTTCGGCCCCGGCCTCCCGGGCCACCGCGATGCGCCCGTCCAGGCTGGCCACGAAGTTGGCGTAGACGAAGGGCTCCGCCGGGCTCCCCCGGCGGAACAGGTCGAGACCGAGATAGGTCCCTTCCAGGGCCATTGTCGTTCCGGATCCCGGATAGAGCTCGCGCATCTCCGCCGCCATGGCGCCCTCGCGAAAGGGGATCCGTCCGGATCCCGGGCCCGCCTACCAGGGCAGGACGGAGCCGTCGGAGTGCCAGAAGGTCCCGGTGGTCCCCAAAGTCAGCTCGTCCATGCGCTGGATCAGCCGCTCGGCGGCCACGTCCGGGGTGATGTGGCCCTGGTTGTTGGTCATGTCCGTCTGGACAAAGCCCGGATGCAGGATGGCCACGGCGATGCCCCTGGGCTCCAGGTCCACCGCCAGGGACTTGCCGGCCATGTTGAGCCCGGCCTTGCTGATCCGGTAGCCGTACTTGCCCCCCGAGTCGTTGTCGGCGATGGAGCCCATGCGCGAGGTCATAAGGCCCACCTTAGCGCCCTCCCCCATCCGGTCCAGCAGGGCGTGGGTCACCCGCAGCGGGCCCAGGGTGTTGACCTGAAACTGCTCCTGGATGCGGTCGAAGTCCATGTCGTCCAGGCTCTCGCTCTTCATGATCCCTGCGTTGTTGTAGAGCACGTCGATGCGCTCGCCCTCCAGGGCCTGGCGCAGGCGAGCGACACCCTCGCTGCGGCTGACGTCAACGTCCTCCACCGGCTCCGCCCCGGCTTCCTTGAGGGCATCGGAAGCGCTGCGGCAAGCGGCGATCACGCGGTCGCCGCGCTGACGCCATTGGCGGGCCATCTCCAGCCCGATACCGCGGTTGGCGCCGGTGATGACGATGGTCTGTGCCATGGCTGATCTCCTTAAGGAAGAAGCGGGAGGGAAAAAACGGATTCGGTTCCGGGCCGGACCTTGGATTCGGGGACCGTTCCCTCTCGGGCCGGTTCCCCTTATCGTATCCCGAAGGACCGCTTTGATCCCAGCAGCCCATTAGGCCCGAGAGGATCGCTATGGTCGGGTCTTCCGCCCCCGAGATCCCGGTCACCTGCCCCTACTGCGGGGAGGGCTTCGCCACGCTGGTGGACACGGGGGGCGCGGACGCGGTCTACGTGGAGGACTGCCCCGTCTGCTGCGGGCCCATCGAGCTGGCGGTCCACTGGCCGCGTGCCGGGGAACCCCCCGAGGTCACGGCGGAGCGGGCCGACGACTGAGGACCCCGATCGACTCCAAGGGGTTCCCCCTTGCGTAGAGGGGCACACCCGACCCAGCGCCGCCTTGCTGGGGGCGGCCCAGCCGAGGAGGGAAGGACAATGAGTCGCCGAGCCGTCGGACCCCGGGCCCTCCTTGCGCCCTGCTGCCTTCTGGCCGCCTTGCTGCTCCTGCCGACTCCAGCGGTCGCCGCCGACAACCGGGAGCTTGCCGCCGAGCGGGAGGCCTTCGTGGAGGTGGAGGTGGCCGGTGTGGGCATCACCCCAGCCGGGGTGCCCGCCGTCCTGCTGCGCCGCCCGGGGGCGGAGGAGGCCATCCCCATCTTCATCGGCACCGGCCAGGCTCGCTCCATCGCCCGGGCCCTGCAGGGCGCCGAGCCACCCCGTCCCATGACCCACGATCTGCTCAACAACACCCTGGGTGTCCTGGAAGCCCGAGTCGCCCGGGTGTTTGTGGACGACGTTCGCGACAGCACCTTCTACGGCATGATCGAGCTAAAGGCGCCCGACCGCGAGGAGCCGGTGCGAGTGGACAGCCGACCCAGCGATGCCCTGGCCCTGGCGCTGCGCGCCGACGCCCCGGTGGCGGTCTCGCCCCAGGTCCTCGAGGCGGCGCGCGAGCTGGACTACGAGGGCATGGAGGAGCGGGTGGCCAAGGCGGCGGGTATCACCGTCAATCCCTTAAGCACGGATCTGCGCGAGGCCCTGGGGCTTCCGGAGCGAGAGGGGGTCGTGGTCAGCCAGGTCACGGGTCCGGCAAGGGAGGCCGGCCTGCGGGCGGGCGACCTCATTACCGAGGTCAACGGCGAGACCCCGAAAGGGCCCACCGCCTTCCGGAGGCTGATCCGGGACACTCCGAAGGGGCAATCGGCGAGCATCCAATACTGGCAGGAGGGAGAGAGCCACCGCATCGAGGTGCCTTCCGATCTGCCGGAAGAGCGGCGGACGGGGGGCTCGGTCAGCCCCGCTTGACCGGCCCTTTCAAGGCTCAAAAAGGGGCCGGGATCTCAGCTGCCCGTCAGGGGCACGAAGGCCACGGGCAGCACACTGCGGCTGCTCACCTCGCCCTCGGCGTCCTTGCTCACCACGCGTAGGTCCTGGCCCATCCCCCCGCCTCCCACCGGGATGACCATGCGCCCCCCCGGTTCGAGCTGCTCCACCAGGGCCTCCGGAATCTCGGGAGCGGCGGCGGTGACGAGGATCCCGTCGAAGGGGGCCTCCTCCGGCCAGCCCTGGCTGCCGTCGCCGATGCGCACATGGACGTTGTCGTAGCCCAGCCGCGCCAGGCGCTGGGCCGCGGCGTTGCCCAGCTCGGGGATGGTCTCGATGGACCAGACCTCCCCCACCACCTCCGCGAGCACCGCCGCCTGATACCCGCAGCCGGTGCCCACCTCCAGCACGCGGTCCCCGGGCTCGGGATCCAGGAGATCGGTCATCAGGGCGACGATGAAAGGCTGGGAGATGGTCTGGCCCTGGCCGATGGGCAGCGGCCGGTTGTCGTAGGCCCGATCGGCCATATCGGCCGGCACGAACTCCTCCCGAGGCACCCGACCCATGGCCTCCATAACGCCGGGGCTCAATCGGTCGCGGCCGATCCGGTCTCGGGTGGTCCGGGTCTCGTGCTCGATCTCCTTTAGCATCTGGTCCCTGGCCTGCACCGGCGCCTCCTGTCGTGGTCCCCTTCCTGGTCTATTAGGTGGCCCCGAAGGCCCCATCCGTCAAGCCGATCCGGCTCCGGGGAAGGCGAGCGATTACGCACCGAGGGCACGGACGGTTAGACTGGGCGGCGGAGCACCGGCTACCTTGATGCCCGATACCATCCGCCCGCCGAAGCGAGGGGACCTGCCGATGGCCAAGCCGGAAGTGAAGACCGACGAGAAGAAGCAGCACTTCGACGACATCTATGTCGCCGAGACCCCCGTGCCGTTCAAGGAGCGCATCCTGGACGCCCTGGAGTACGTCTCGGACGACTTCAATCGCCAGACCTTCGACCGCCTCATCCTGCCCTGGGCGGAGAAGCGCAGCGCGAACGGAGCGCCCCTGGAGGTGGTCGATCTGGCCGGATGCTTCGGCAACACCACCCTGGCCACGGTCAACGGCATGGACTACGAGGCCATCCGCCACAACTGGCGCAGCGAGGAGGACGCCGCCAGCGTCGACCGACCCCGGCGCTTCCCGGCCCGCGTCACCGGCATCGACATCTCCGCCAATGCCCTCGCCTTCGGCCGGTCCGCCGGGATCTACGACGCCACCATCGAGGCCGACCTCAACGACCCCGCCCCCGAGACGCGCCAGTCCGTGGACCGGGCGCTTACCGAGGCCGAGATCGTCATCTCCACCGCCGCGCTGGTCTATTTGGAGCCGGCCGCCGTGGAGAAGCTGGTGGACGCCTTCGCGCAGGGCTCCGGCGAGGGCTACATGCTGGTCAACTTCCTGAACCCCTTCGCCCTCGACGGCGCCGACGCCACCAAGCGCCTGCTGCTGGACCGGCTCACTTTCGTCGGCAGCATGGCCAGCCGGCACCGGCGCCTTTCGGAGCTGGAGCAGGAGAACTACCCCGGCGAGGAGTGGGCCCTGCTGGAAATCTGGGTTCTGAAGAGGGCTGGCTGATTGCCTTCGTCCGTGACGGAGCCCCGACTGCCGGGTAAGCGTTCCGGGACGAGCAGGGACTCTCGATTCCTCCACCGCCTCCCGGGCGGCTCCGGCCAGCCTTTGTCATCCCGGGAAACCCCTGATTAACCCGCCGTCATCCCGGAAAGCAGCCAGGCTTATCCGGGATCCCCTTCGGCGACCCCGGCCCATCGAGCGCTCCTCCCTGGAGATCCCGGAACCCCCCCTTCGAGGCGTCCGGGATGACCGCATGGATCAAAAGGGGAAATACACGAACAGCCGCCCGTGGTTCTTGGCGTCCTTGTCCACCCGGGCGTAGCGGGCCTTGATGTCGGAACGCTCCAGGAACTTCAGGACCCGCTTCTTTAGCTGACCCGAGCCCTTGCCGTGGACGATCTCCACCGTCTTGATGCGCTTGGCCTCGGCCTCGTCCATCACCCGGTTCAGCTCCGCCTCGATGGCCTCGCCGTTCCGGGCGATGGGGTGCAGGTCCAGCTTGAGCTTGGCCATCCGGCGCTCTCCGGATCACCCGGCCCGGCCCAGGGGTTAGCTTCGGCCGAGCTTGCCGGCGAACCAGTTGTACAGGGCGGCGAAGATCGCCCCGCAGATGAGCCCGTCGATGAGCCCCCAGACCAGGCCGGCGACCGAGCCCAAGGGGGTCAGGCCGTAGCCGATGTAGACACTGCCCAGCACCGTGGGCTCGGACTGGACGCCCTCCACGGCGATGATCCACCAGGTCAAGAGGAACAGGCCCACCCCCCAGACCAGGGCGGCACTAACGGCAAAGGCGGCGATATTCAGGCGCATAGTGGGCTTCACTCCAGAGCGCGTGAAAGGAGCATATCCGCCCCACCGTATCAGCGACGGAGAGATCGACAACGGGCCCCTCCGGCGGGGACCGCTCCCTATCGAACCCCCGGGCATTCCTGCCGCAGCGCCTCGCGGTCGGCCTCGGTGAGCACCGGCCGGGGGCTCTCCCGTTCCTCCAGACGGGCGTGCATGAGCGCCCGGGGATCGTCCAGGTGCCCGATACCCAGGGCGTGGCCCAGCTCGTGGGCCAGGGCCAAGCGCAGCTCCTCGGGACCGGCAAACTGCCGGATGGCGATCTCCCCGCCGCCCCGGTCGCTGGGGTCGAACTGGCCCTGGCGGAACTTCTCGGCGGGCTGGGCCAGCTCGTTGCGCTCCCGGACCCGCTCGTTGTGGCGCAGCACCAGGGAATTGGCCTCCACGGCGAGGCGATTGACCCGGGCCCGACGCTCCTCCAGCTTCCGGCGCTTGGCCTCCAGCCGTTTCGCCCGCTCCCGCAGGCGCTCCTGGCGCTCCCGGAGCGCCACCACCTCCTCGGCATCCGGGTCATCCCGGGCCTCCAAGCGCTCCAGGCGGGACTGGAACGCCTGCCGGTCCTGCTCGAATTCCCGGGCCCGGCTTTGGTAGTCGGCCAAAACCCGCTCCAGGCGGCGCCTGGCGGCCTCCAGACGGCCCTTCAGCTCCTCGATCCGCTCCCGCAGCTCGGCGGTACCCGACTCCAGGCTCCGGATGCGCTCCGTGGTACGCTGCGGCTCGCTGTACTCCAGGCGGATGCGCAGCTGGGCATCGGGATGGTGCACGAACAGCTCGCGACCTGCCGCCGATTCCCAGAGCCGGACGGCATCCCGGATAGCTATCCCGAGCTCTCCCCGGGAGACCTTAAAGCGCGGATCCACCTCGCCGATAGCGTAGGTAATGGGGACCTCGCACGCGGCAGCGGAGCCGGGCGGGGCAGCCAGCGCGGCGGAGACCACCAGAAACCGCAAAGGAAGCAACCGCATCCCGCTATCCCCGGATGGAAAAGAGTAGAGGACAGGGACATCCGACCCCTCGTGCCACCCTTTTACCACCCGAGAGGAGTCGCCTCACCCCTTCCTACGGGGGACAGGGCGAACCGGGGTCAGGCGGAATCGTCGCGCCGCGGATTCTGGTCCGGGGCGTAGGCGTAGACCCCGGGAATCCGGCTGGCCGGGGGGCGGCGCTGGTGGCGTCCAGGTCAGCGTCCGTCTCGATGGGCACGGTGTCGGCGACTGGGTAGACCGCCGCCCACTCTCCCAGGGGGTATCGGAGACGGAAAGCTGGGCGGAGGGGGGACTGGGTTATGGGCGTGAGCCTCTCAGCAAGAGCTAATCGAAGACTTACCAAGGCGAGCAGCCCCGAGCGAACGGAGTAAGTGTCCTTTTGTTGTTGGCGACCGGGAAACCGTAGGGTGCCACCGTCCTCCGTGAACCCCCGTGACCCTTCAACCCGGGAGACACCAGTGAACGAGCGGACCGTCGGCATCGTCTTCCTGTTTCTCGGCATGACGCTTTTCGGAAGCGCCACCCCCATCAGCAAGCTGGTCGGAGAGGGCTTTCCCGTCTTCACGGCTTCCACACTCCGCGTGGCACTCGGCGCCCTTTCCCTTCTCCCCTTCGTGGCACTGCGCTTTCGGGAAAATTTGCGGGAGCTCAGCGGCCGGGCCTGGCTCGAGATCGGTCTGATCTCGCTTTTCGGGATGGTCGGCTTCACCGTCTTCCTGATCCTGGGAATGCAGTACATTACTGGCGTTGCCGGAAGCATTATCATGAGCACCACCCCGGCCATCACCGCCCTGGGCGCCTTCCTTTTCCTGCGCTCTCCACTGGACTGGCGCCGTATCCTGGCCATTGTGTCCGGGGTGGCGGGGATCGTCCTGATTAACCTCTTCCGCCACGAGTTCGATGACCCGGACTCCCCGTACTTCTTTTTGGGTGTGGTGCTGGTGTTCCTCGCCATCAGCTGCGAAGCCACCTACACCCTTATGGGCAAGAAGGCCACGGAGACCCTGGATCCGCTTTTCACCAGCTTCATGGCCTGCCTCCTGTCCCTGCCGCTGTTCCTGATCATCGCCCTGTTCACCGATTTCCAGAAGGTGGATTTCGGGGCCGTTCCCTGGGAGTCGTGGTACGCGCTCATCTGGTGGGGTGTGGGAACCCTGGGTGCCGGCTCGGCCTTCTGGTATTCGGGTCTGGCGCGGGCCGAGGGCACTACAGCCGCCGGCTTCATGTCCGTCATGGCTTTGAGCGCCCTGGTGCTGTCCTACGTCCTGCTGGGTGAGTCCTTCCAGCCCATTCATGCACCCGGGATCGTCCTGGTGCTCGCCTCAATCAGCCTGATGAGCTGGGTCCACATGACCAGCCACGGCCGTCAGGACAGCTAATGGCCCGGTCTCGGGCGACGGGAGCGGCACGTGGACAGTAGCGGCCGACTGGGCAGATGGCTGTACATGGGGGGCCTGATGCTGGCCGGGGAGAGCATCTACATGCTCCCCTACATGCGCAAGACCTTCCAGACCAGCATGGAGTCTGTGTTCGGTGTCAGCAGCACCGAGATCGGACTGCTCAACTCCGCCTTCGGGCTCCTGGCCCTAGTGTGCTACTTCCCAAGCGGGTGGCTGGCCGACCGCTTCTCCGCCCGCAAGCTGCTGACCCTGTCTCTCGTCACCACCGGCGGAGGTGGGCTTTTCCTTCTGCTGAAGCCGTCCTTCGCCGGCCTGCTGGCGATCCACGCCTTCTGGGGGATCACCAGCATCCTCACCTTCTGGGGCGCCCTCATCAAAGCCACCCGCGAATGGGGCCGCTCCGACCGACAGGGCCTCGGCTTCGGCTTGCTTGACGCCGGCCGGGGGACGGTGGCCGCTTTGCTAGCCTCCCTGGCGACGACCACCTACGCCTACGCTGGGACCACCACAAGCGGCCTGAGCACCGTCATTTGGGTCTACTCCCTGGCTCCGCTGCTGGCAGGGGCGGTGGTCTGGGCGGTGGTGCCCGACGAGCTCCATGCCGGAAGCGCGCGGGAAGCGGACCAGCCAGGCAAGGGCTGGGCCCGGGTGAAGGACGCGGCCGGGCGGGCCGAGGTCTGGCTGCTTGCGGCGGTCGTCTTCTGCGCCTACAGCATGTTCCTGGGCACCTACAGCTTCCCCGCCTACGCCGAGCGGGCCTTTGAGCAGAGCCAGACCTTCGGTGCCGTGCTCGGCACCGCCCGCGACTGGATGCGCCCGGTGGCGGCCATCGGGGCCGGCCTGCTGGCGGACCGCTTCCAGGCCACCCGCACCATCGGGGGAGCCTTCCTGGTCCTTATCGCCGCCTACGCCTCCCTGCTCCTCGTCCCGCCGGTGTTCGGGGGCCTCCAGCTCCTGTGGGCCCAGGTGCTGGCCGCCGCGGGGGCCGTCTTCGCCCTGCGGGGCATCTACTTTGCCGTGCTGGAGGAGGCGAGGATCCCCCGCCACCTTACGGGCACCGCCGTCGGTATCATCTCCTTCATCGGGTTCATGCCCGACGCCTTCGCCCACCTGCTCTCGGGGTGGCTCGCCGACCGGTTCCCGGGCGCGCTGGGCTACCGCTACTACTTCGGGATCCTGGCCCTGTTCGCGGGAGCGGGGCTCCTAGCCAATCTGGCGATCCGCTGGCGCCGGGCCGGAAGGGCTCAGCCGATCTCGTCCAGGGTCGGGTAGTCGGTGTAGCCCCGCTCGTCGCCGCCATAGAAGGTGGCAGAGTCCCACTCGTTCAGGGGCGCCCCGCGGCGGATGCGCTCGGGCAGGTCCGGGTTGGAGATGAAGGGCCGGCCGAAGGAGACCAGCTCGCAGCGCCCGGCCTTGATCCGCTGGCGGGCCTCTTCCGCGGTATAGGCCCCGTTGCCGAGGTAGCTGCGATGGAATCCGGCGCGGATGGCGTCGATCACCGGCTCCGGGCGACCCTCCACGTGGTTGCCCTGGAAGGAATCCTCCACGACCTCCATGAAGGCGATGCCGATGCCCTGGAGCTCCTCGGCGAGGGCGCCGTAGGTGGCCACCGGGTCGGCGTCCACCATGTCGTTGAAGCTGCCGGTGGGGCTGACCCGGATCCCGGTGCGCTCGGTCCCCCAGACGCCCACCACGGCCTCCACCACCTCCAGCGGGAAGCGCAGCCGGTTGGCCACGGAGCCCCCGTATTGATCCGTGCGGCGGTTGCTGCCGCTGCGCAGGAACTGGTCGAGGAGCTAACCGTTGGCGGCGTGGATCTCGACGCCATCGAAGCCCGCCTCCCAGGCGTTCTCCGCCCCGGTGCGGAACTACTCCACCACCCCCGGGATCTCCTCGGCCTCCAGGGCGCGCGGCTCCAGCACATCCACCATGCCGGACTCGCCGCTGATGAACACCTGGGTCTCGGGCTGGATGGCCGAGGGCACCACGGGCTGGGCGCCGTCGGGCTGCAGCTCGGGACGGGAAACCCGTCCCACGTGCCAGAGCTGCAGGTAGATGCGCCCGCGTCGTGCACGGCGTCGGTTACCCGGCGCCAGCCTGCGACCTGCTCCGCCGAGTGGATCCCGGGGGTGAAAGCGTAGCCCTTACCTTAGGGCGAGACCTGGGTGGCCTCGGCGATGATCAGCCCGGCGCCGGCGCGCTGGCGATAGTACTCAGCGTTAAGTGCGGTGGGGACATCGCCCGGCTGCCCGGATCGGGCGCGGGTCAGCGGCGCCATGATCACGCGGTTGGGCAGCGCCAGATCGCCCAGGGTGTAGGGCTGGAACAGCGGGTCCTCGGAATCGGCCATGTCTTGGGGCTCCTGAAGGATTGGACGGGACTGCGGCAAGTCGGGCCGCGGCTCTCACGGAATAGGGGCGAGGACGGCCTGCGGTTTCACCCTTTCCGGACCGGGCAGAGCGCGGAGACGGTCCGGGTCCGGCGGGCGCCGCCGAACCGGGGCCCGCTTATCAGCCTGCGCCCGGAAGGGTGGCCCAGTCGCCGGAGTTGTTCGTAGCTCCCATAGGGGGCAGGGGCAGCGGTCCCGGCAGCCGGCATCAGGGCACTCTTCGGGCTGCCACGACCACGAAGGCGCCTTGTCCGCGTCCCGGCCGCAAGGGCTCGATCTCCCCATCTTCGGACACCGAGCCGGTGAGCGTCTGGCCCCAGTCCTCGATGGCGAAGCCGCTCTCCCCCAGCAAGCGCT
>JAHEOG010000080.1 GCA_018609925.1 Gammaproteobacteria bacterium | reverse complement strand
GCCGTCTGACCGCCCTTCGCGAAGGCGCTAACGGCGAGCAGGCGGAGCACAGAGAGGCGGCCACACTCCAAGCCTTCCGCCCCAGCCGGCTTACGGTCACCGCCGACCCGGACCGGATCCGGGCGCAGGGCGCCCTCGATCTCTCCGGAAAGGACACGGTCCGGGTGGACCTAGGCCTCGGCATGGGGCGCCGGCCCTGGCCCGATGCCCCCCTGTCCGGCGAGATCCAAGGGCAGATGAGCGAGCTCCCTGTAGTCTCCCGCTTCGTCCCGGAGATCACCCAGCTTTCCGGGCGGCTGAACGCCGATCTCCGATTGGCCGGTACGCTCGCGAATCCGGATCTGCAGGGCGAGCTCCGTTTCTCGGGGGAGCGCATGGGCCTCGCCACCCCGGGGATCACGCTCCGGGATCTGGAGGCCACCGTCGAACCGACCCCGGAAGGGAACCTTCGGCTTCAGGCCGAGGCGACCTCGGAGGGAACGCTCCGGGCGGAAGGAACGGGCCGCTTCTGGGGCGGCGAGCGCTGGCTGGAGCTAACCCTCAAGGGCCAGGATTTCCGCGCGGTGGACATCCCTGAGGCCCGTATCTGGGCCTCCCCAAACCTAGCCTTCCGCCTGGATCAGGACCTCCTCGAGATCGACGGCGAGATCCGCATCCCTCGCGCGGAGATCACCCCCAAGGGGCTCCCCCAAAAGGGCGCGGTGGCCGTATCCCAGGACCAGGTGATCGTGCCACCCCATGGGGAGGCCCCTGCGGCCGCGATGCCCCTTCGGATCCGCAGCCGGGTTCGGGTCGTTTTGGGAGACGAGGTCCACTTCCGGGGCTTCGGCCTGGAGAGCCGGATCGCCGGTGACCTGAGCATCCGGGAGGAACCGGGGGAAACCACCACCGCCACCGGCGAGCTGCGGACGGCGGGAGGGAAGTACCAGGCCTACGGGCAGAACCTGGAGATCCAGACCGGCAAGCTGGTCTTCGGAGGGGGGCCGATCTCGAAGCCCGGGCTGGATGTGCGGGCCGTGCGCCGACCCCGGACGGACATCACGGTGGGGGTCCTGGCCCAGGGTCCCTTGCGGAACCCCCGGTTCAGCCTGTTCTCCGAGCCGCCCATGGACCAGTCGGATCAGCTCTCCTGGCTGGTCCTGGGCCGACCCATGGAGCAAACCTCGGATGACGAGCGCATGTCCATCAGCCGGGCGGCCATCATGCTGGGGGCGAAAGGGTCCCAGAACCTGGCCCAGGACCTGGGATCCAAGGTGGGGCTCGATCAGGTGGGGGTGGAGAGCCGGCCAGGGGAGACAGGCGAGCAGGCCGCCGTGGTGCTCGGCAAATACCTCTCGCCACGGCTGTTCGTGAGCTACGGCATCGGCCTGTTCGAGGCGGTGAATACCCTGCGCATGACCTACACCCTGGGCCAGCACTGGGAGGTGGTCACCGAGTCCAACGCCGTCCAGACCGGCGGAGACCTCTTCTGGACCACCGAGAGCGGGGGACGCTGAGCGCCGTTTCCGGCTCAGGTGGTCAGGCAGCCGGCCACGACGTCGCTGACCCGCTCCAAGGCCTCGTCCAGGCGATCGGGGTCCTTGCCCCCCGCCTGGGCCATGTCGGGCCGACCCCCGCCCTTGCCGCCGATCATCTCGGCTACCTGGCTGATGAGCTCGCCGGCGGGGATGCGGTCGGTCAGATCATCGGTAACCCCGGCGATGAGGCTCACCTTGCCGGCCTCTCGATCCGGAACACCCAGGACAATGACCCCGGATCCCATCTTCTGCTTGAGCTGGTCCACGGTCTGGCGCAGGGACTTGGGGTCCTGGCCGTCCAGCCGGGCGGCGAGGACCGGAATGCCGCCCACCTCGTGGACCTGGTCCAGGAGGTCGCTACTGGCGGCGGCGGCGAGCTTGCTCTTGAGCCGCTCCACCTCCTTCTCCAGCTCCCGGTAATCAGCGACGAGATCGGCCACCCGGTCCGGGGCGTCCTCCAGTGTGCCCTTGAGCTGGGCGCCGATAGCTTGGAGCCGGTCGTCCTGGGACTGGGTATGGCTGACCGCCTCCTGGCCCGTCAGGGCCTCGATCCGACGCACACCCGCGGCGATCCCGGTCTCCTCGACGATCTTGAACAGCCCGATGTTGCCGGTTCGGGAGACGTGGGTCCCGCCGCACAGCTCCTTGGAGACCCGGCCCATGGAGATGACCCGCACCTGGTCGCCGTACTTCTCATCGAAGAAGGCGATGGCGCCGTCATCCTGGGCCTGCTGCAGGGTCATCCAGTCGGCCTGAACCGGATAATTGGCACGGATGTGGCGGTTGACCTCGTTTTCGATGGTGCGGAGCTGGTCCCGGGACAGGGCCTCGTAATGGGCAAAGTCGAACCGCAGCCGCCCGGGCTCCACCAGCGAGCCCATCTGCTGGGCGTGGTCGCCGACCTGGCGCCGCAGCACCGCATGCAGGAGATGGGTGGCGGAGTGATTGTAGGCGGCGGCATGGCGGGCCGATTCGTCCACCTCGCAGTGGACGGTGTCGCCCACCGTCAGCCGGCCCTTCTCCAGCCGGCCGATGTGGGCCACCAGCTCCGGCAACGGGAGCTGGGTGTCGGTAACCACGAGCTCGGCCTCGCCGGCGGTGATCCGGCCGGTATCCCCCACCTGGCCGCCCGATTCGCCGTAGAACGGGGTCTGATTGAGGATCACCACCGCCTCTTCGCCGGGCTGGAGATCGCTGTAGTAGGCGTCGTCCTTGACGAAGCCCCGCACCGTGGCCTCGGCGGTGAGGCTCTGGTAGCCCAGGAACTCGGTGGGGCCGTGATCCTCCAGCAGGTCGTAATAGGCCTGGGCGATGCGCTTTTCGCCGCTGCCGCCCCAGGCCGCGCGGGCCCGGGCCCGCTGCTCGGCCATGCGCTCCTCGAAGCCGGCATGGTCCACCGCCAGGCCCCGCTCGCGGGCGATGTCCTCGGTGAGGTCGAGGGGGAAGCCGTAGGTATCGTAGAGCCGGAAGGCGGCGTCGCCGGGGATCTCCTCGGCGTCGACGGGCAGCTCCCGGATCACCTGGTCCAGGTGGGCCAGGCCCTCCTCCAGGGTACCCAGGAAGCGCTCCTCCTCGATGCGCAGGACGCGCTCGATGGTGGCCTGCTGCTCGTCCAGCTCGGTGAAGTGGTGGCCCATGGTGTCCACCAGGGGCTGGACAAGGCGATAGAAGAAGGGCTCGGTCAGGCCCAGCATGCGCCCGTGGCGGGCCGCGCGGCGGATGATCCGGCGCAGGACGTAGCCGCGTCCCTCGTTGGAAGGGATCACGCCGTCGGCGATCAGGAAGCTGCAGGCGCGGATGTGGTCGGCGATCACCCGCAGGCTGACGTCGGTCTCGCCGGAGTGGCTGTAGGGGACCCCGGAGAGCTCCGCCGCCCGGTGGATCAGGGGCAGGAAGAGGTCCGTGTCGAAGTTGTTGTGGACGCCCTCCATGACAGCGGCGATGCGCTCCAGGCCCATGCCGGTATCGATGTTGGGGGCGGGCAGTTCGTGGAGGGTGCCGTCGCTGTCCCGGTTGTACTGCATGAACACCAGGTTCCAGATCTCCACGAAGCGATCGCCCTCGTCCTTCCCGGAGCCGGGGGGAGCGCCTTCCAGCTCCGGGCCGTGGTCGTAGAAGATCTCCGAGCAGGGTCCGCACGGGCCCGTGTCGCCCATGGCCCAGAAGTTGTCCTCGGCGCCCACGTAGGCAAAGCGCTGGGGATCGATGCCCATCTCATCGAGCCAGATGCGCGCGGCTTCCTCGTCCTCAGTATAGACGGTGACGAAGAGCTTCTCCTCGGGCAGGCCCAGCTCCTCGGTGAGGAAGGCCCAAGCGTAGGCGATGGCCTCGCGCTTGAAGTAGTCGCCGAAGGAGAAGTTGCCCAGCATCTCGAAGAAGGTGTGGTGCCGGGCGGTATGGCCGACATTCTCCAGATCGTTGTGCTTGCCGCCGGCGCGCAGGCAGCGCTGACTGGTGGCCGCGCGGGGGCAGTCCCGCTGCTCGCGGCCCAGGAAGACGTCCTTGAACTGGACCATCCCGGCGTTGGTGAACAGCAGGGTGGGATCGTTCTGGGGCACGAGCGGCCCGCTCGGCACCACTTCGTGGTCCCGGGTGGCGAAGAACTCCAGGAACCGCTTGCGTATCTCGGCGCCTTCCATGGCGGCCCTCTTCCGGCAGATGATTCCGATAGCCTGTCTTCGATGGCGGACCCTGTCCAGGCCGGACGGGGATCCAGGCACGCACAACCCTGTTGACCTTAGAAACCAGGATCCTCCTCCGGGTTTCCCTGGACCAGCTCGGCGCATAGATCCGGATCGAAGCCGCGGCGCTGCAGGTAGCGGGCCCGGCGGGCCTGCTCAGTGCTACCGTTAGCCGGGATCGCCCCAAAGCGCCGCCGGAGCTGGGCGGCGGCGAGCTCCCGCTCGGCGCTTCGCTCCAGCCGGGCCGCCTCCAGATCCGGCCCTGTCAGGCCGTGTCCGGCGAGCTCCGCCGCCACCCGGCGGGGCCCATAGCCCTTGGCGAAACGGGACCGGGCGTACTCCTCCGCGAACCGCCGATCCGACAGGGCCCCTTCGGTCTCCAGGCGATCCAGGGCGAGGGCAACCGCCGCCTCCGGATGACCCCGATCACCCAGCTTGCGGTAGAGCTCGCGCCGACTGTGCTCGCGCCGGGCGAGCAGGCGCAGGCCCTGGGCGTAGGCGGCACCCGTTTCGGCGCCCTCCGAGTCCAACCCCGAGCCGCCCCCGGCGGACTAGGCCGGACCGGCTTGGCTGGCCTCGTCCTCGGCCGGCGGCTCGGCGGGGCTATCCCCGTCGCTGGCACCGGCGCTGGCAGCGGCCTCCGGGCCCGTTCCCGAAAGGTCCGCCTGCTCGCGGATCCGGGCCTCTAGCCGGTCAGCCAGGTCCGGGTTCTCCTTAAGGTGCTGCCGGGCGTTGCTCTTGCCCTGGCCGATGCGCTCGCCCTGGTAGGAGTACCACGCCCCGGATTTCTCGATCAGACCGTACTCCACCCCCAAGTCGATCAGCTCGCCCTCTCGGGAGATGCCCTCGCCGTAGAGGATGTCGAACTCGGCCTCGCGGAACGGCGGCGCCACCTTGTTCTTCACCACCTTGACCCGGGTGTGGTTGCCCAGGACCTCCTCGCCCTGCTTGATGGCCCCGGTTCGGCGAATGTCCAGCCGCAAGGCGGAGTAGAACTTGAGGGCATTGCCGCCGGTGGTGGTCTCGGGGCTGCCGAACATGACTCCGATCTTCATCCGGATCTGGTTGATGAAGAAGACGGTGGTCTGGGAGTGGCTGATGGAGCCGGTGAGCTTGCGCAGGGCCTGGGACATGAGCCGGGCCTGCAGCCCCACGTGGGAATCGCCCATTTCCCCTTCGATCTCGGCCTTGGGCACCAGGGCCGCCACCGAATCGATCACCACTGCGTGCACCGCCCCGGAGCGGACCAGCATGTCCGCGATCTCCAGGGCCTGCTCGCCGGTATCCGGCTGGGACACCAGGAGCTCATCCACGTCCACGCCCACTTTGCGGGCGTAGCTGGGATCGAGAGCATGCTCGGCATCAATGAAGGCGGCGACGCCGCCGGCCTTCTGGGCCTCGGCCACGGCGTGCAGCGTGAGCGTGGTCTTGCCGGAGGACTCCGGCCCGTAGATCTCCACCACCCGACCCCGGGGATAGCCACCCACCCCCAGAGCGAGGTCCAGATTGAGGGAGCCGGAGGGGGTGGTGGGGACATCGAAGGCCTCCTGCTCCCCCAGCCGCATGACCGACCCCTTGCCGAACTGCCGGTCGATGTTCTTGATCGCCGAATCGAGCGCCTTCTGCTTTTCCGCATCCATAGCCGCCACCTCTGCTGGCCGGCCGGCATCGCACGACACCGGTTGGAACCCTATGCCCGGACTGTAACGCAGCCGTCGGGATATGAGAACCTTTTGAGAACGTTTTCCACCATTGGTCCTGCCAAGAGCCTACCCAGCCGAACCGCCGGGCACCACCTCCAGGGCCAGACCGATGGCCGCGTTGACGCTGCGCCACCGCACCTCGCCCCGGTCCCCCGGGAGCTCCAGTCGTCTGGTGCGGATGGTCCCACCGCCGCGGCGCCCCGCCG
>JAHEOG010000079.1 GCA_018609925.1 Gammaproteobacteria bacterium | reverse complement strand
GGTGGCAGGATCGGGATCCTCCCCCGACCAGACCGGATCCGGCTCGGGCAGCCGATCCGACACGCGCACCACGGCCTCCACCGCGTCGTCGATGTAGGTGAAGTCCCGCTGCATCCGCCCGTGGTTGTAGACCTCGATGGCATCGCCCGCGACGATGGCCCGAGCAAACCGGAAGTAGGCCATGTCGGGGCGGCCCCACGGCCCGTAGACGGTGAAGAAGCGGAGCCCCGTCGTCGGGATGCGGTAGAGGTGGGTGTAGGTATGGGCCATGAGCTCCCCACCCTTCTTGGTGGCCGCATACAGGGAGACCGGGTGGTCCACCGTATCGTGGACCGAGAAGGGCAGGCGGGTGTTGGCGCCGTAGACGGAGCTGCTGGAGGCCAGGACCAGGTGCGCCACCTCCTGGTGCCGGCACCCCTCCAGGACGTTGAGCAGGCCCTCCAGATTGCTGTCGGCGTAGGCGTGCGGGTTCTCCAGGCTGTAGCGGACCCCGGCCTGGGCGGCGAGGTGGATAACCCGCTCCGGGCGGTAGTGCGCAAAGGCCTCCGCCACCCCCTCCCGATCGGCGAGGTCCAGGCGCAGCTCGTTGAAGCCCGTCTCCGAACGCAGGCCGTCCAGCCGGGCCTCCTTCAGGGCCACCTCGTAGTAGGGGGTGAGGTTGTCGAGCCCGATCACCTCGTCGCCGCGATCCAGCAGGCGGCGGGCGACGAAGCTGCCGATGAATCCGGCCGCGCCGGTAACCAGGTAGCGCAAACTACTCCGCCCCGGTGGTCGGGGCCGGGCGGCCGATGCCGATGCAGGTCAGCCCGTTTTCGGCCAGGTAGTCCGGATCAAAGATGTTGCGACCGTCGAAGACCACCGGGTCGGACAGGGACTCCGCGATCCGGGCGAAATCGGGGCTGCGGAAGGGCTTCCATTCGGTCATCAGCACCAGGGCATCGGCGCCGTCCAGGGCCTGGTAGGGTCCATCGACGAGGACCAGGTCGGCGCGCTCCCCGTAGATGCGCCGGCACTCCTCCATGGCCTCCGGGTCGAAGGCCCGGACGCGCGCCCCACGGGCCCACAGGCTCTCCATCAGGGTGCGGGATGGGGCCTCCCGCATGTCATCGGTGCCGGGCTTGAAGGCCAGCCCCCACAGGGCGAAGGTGCGCCCGGTCAGGTCCTCGCCGAAGCGGGCGACGATCTTTTCCTCCGGGACCCGCTTCTGCTCCCGATTCACGGCCTCCACCGCCTCCAGGATGCGCGCCGGATAGCCATGCTCGCGCGCCGTGCCCCGCAGGGCGGCGATGTCCTTGGGGAAGCAGCTCCCGCCGAATCCGGCGCCCGGGTAGATGAAGGCAAACCCGATGCGCGGATCCGAGCCGACGCCCTGGCGAACCATCTCCACATCCGCCCCCACCCGTTCGCACAGGTTGGCGATCTCGTTCATGAAGCTGATCTTGGTGGCCAGCATGGCGTTGGCGGCGTACTTGGTCATCTCCGCGGAGCGCACGTCCATGGTGAGAACGCGCTCGTGGCTGCGGTTGAAGGGGGCGTAGAGATCGCGCAGAAGCCCCGTGGGGCGGTCCCGGTCGCAGCCCAGGATCACCCGGTCGGGCCGCATGAAGTCCTCCACCGCGGCGCCTTCCTTCAGGAACTCCGGGTTGGAGACCACATCGAACTCCGCCGCTGTACCGCGCTGGGCCAGCTCCTCGCCCACCGCCGAGGCCACCCGATCGGCGGTGCCCACGGGGACGGTGGACTTGTCGATTAGGACCCGATAGTCCGCCATGTGCCGGCCGATTCCCCGGGCCACGTCCAAAACGTGGCGGAGATCGGCCGAACCGTCCTCATCGGGCGGGGTGCCCACCGCAATGAACTGGAAAAGGCCGTGGGCCACACAGCGCGCCATGTCGGCGGTGAAGGCCAGGCGTCCGGCGTCCAGATTGCCGCGGACCAGCTCCTCCAGACCGGGCTCGTAGATGGGGACTTCCCCCCGGCCCAGGGCCGCCACCTTGGCCTCGTCTACATCCATGCAGAGGACGTCGTTGCCCACCTCGGCCAGGCAGGCCCCGGTCACCAGCCCGACATAGCCGGTGCCGATAACAGAGACCTTCAACGAGATGCCCTTTCCATGCGTATACCCCTTGAGTCCGGAGCCCCGGAACCGGGAAATGATCCGGACGAACCTGTGGTCTCAATAGTTGAAGGGGCCCAAACTTCAACGGCTCCCATGCGGAGGCCTGCCTAGGGGACCGGCCATGAGCACGCGCAAGCGCCGACTCTACTTCATTCTCCCCGACGTTCCAACGACCCGGCAGGTGGTGGATGAGCTTTTGCTGGCCCGGGTGGAGGAGCGCCACATTCACGCCCTTGGCATGGAGGACGCCGATCTGGAAGACCTCCCCGAGGCCGATTTCTTGCAGCGCAGCGACATCGTGCACGGGACCGAGCTGGGCCTGGTTGTGGGCGGGCTGACCGGCGCCGGGGCGGGCCTATTGGTGGCCTGGCTCTATGCCTCCGGCATCGCGGCCGGCGGCGGGCTCATCCTGGGAATCGCGCTCGTGGGTGCCCTGATCGGCGCCTGGGCTTCCGGGATGGTGGCCGCTTCCATTCCCAACACCCGGCTGCAGTCCTTCCAGGGGCAGTTGGAGGAGGGTCACATCCTGTTGATGGTCGATATCCCGGAGGACCGCCTGGAGGAGGTCCGGGGCCTGGTCCAGAAGCACCATCCCGAAGCCGAAGACCACGGACCCGATCCGACCACACCGGCCTTCCCCTGACCACCGAAGGAAACCCCGGGACATAGAGCCGGCAGGGCCCTTATTCCTTCTCCAGGAGCTGATCCTTGCCCTTGGCGTCGATGGTGCGCAAGCGCACGGGACGCCGCCAGACGCGGTGGATGTAGTCCAGCACCTTGCGGGCCCGATCCAGATCCAGCCCACGGCCATCGGTTTCGTAATCGTGGCTTAGCAGGAGGCTGCCGTCGGTGGCCATCTCCTCGACAGCGACCCGGGGGGCGCCGTAGTTGAATTTGGGATGGAGAATGGCCTCGCGCAGCTCGTTGATATCCCGGTCCTGGACCACGAACTGCTCCTCGCCTCCCCGGCCCTTCCGGGTGGTATAGGTAAAGAGCTGCAGATCCTCCGCCAGCTCCTCGTCGAGCCAGTTGCGGATGAAGCTGAAGTCGTCCTCCTCCGCCCGCAATTGGAGAGCGGTATCCAGCCCCTGGCGCTCGATGATCCGCTCCCACATGTGGAAGCCCACGTGGTAGGGATTCATGGACAGGGCCACGGCGCTCTCGCCGGCGTAGGGGCGCACCACGTCCGAGTGGGCCTTGATGGCGTCGAGATAGAGCTGCTGGGGGATGAATTCCGCCTCCCGCAGCAGACGGGCGTGCCAGTAGGAGGCCCAGCCCTCGTTCATGATCTGGCAGGCGAATACGGGATAGAAGTAGAAGGATTCCTCCCGCACTGAAAGGAAGATGTCCTGCTCCCAGCCCTCCAGATCGGGGGCGTAGTGGGCGATGAACCACAACAGGTCGTATTCCGGCCGCGGCGGGATGGGCGCCCGGCCCGTTTCCCTTGGCCCGGTATCCAGCTCCGAGCCCTCCCCGGGCAGGTCCTGGAAGCGGTCCTGGAACGGCCCTTGGCGCTCCTTCTCGCCGGAGCCGTGAGGCTCTATCCGCTCCGGGAAACGCTCCCGATTGACGGGGAAATTGACGTCCACGTTCTGCTCCAGGGCCAGGGCGGCGTCCAGAACGGCCTCCACCCGCTTCTGCCCGTGGTCGGCGATGGCCTCCTCGATGCGGTGGGCCCGCTCGGCGGCCTGCTCCACGATGTGGTAGCCCACCTGGGACTGCATGCGCGCGAAGAGCTCGTTGTTCTTGGAGAAGTCGGCGTGGCCCAGGACGTGCGCGGTGACCAGGGTGTTCTCGGGCAGGGAGTTGTTGTTCACCAGGTAGGCCCGGTTGGGATTGCCCGGGAAGACCACCTCGAAGATCTTGGAGTGCCCCATCCGGTGCTGGATGTACTGGTAGATGTAGCGGACCCCGAAGGACCAGTGGGGCATGCGCACCGGGAGCCCATAGACCGCCACCTCCATCATGAACGACGGCGGCACCACCTCGAAGTCCACCGAGTAGAAATCGAGACCGAGGTCCTGGGCCAGGGCCTCCAGCTTGGGGGTGTATTCGGCGAGATCGGCGTTGCTTGTCGGGGCGTCGGGACCGAATGCCACCGCGAACTCCTCTGCGACGTCGGGTGCGGGAATGCCGGAGGTCAGGCGGCCTCCTCGGCCTGGTGCTGAAAGAAGCGGCGGATCGCCTCCCAGATGTCCGATTCCTCGTGCACCGTGTAGCTGCCCACCGAATAGTCGCGGGCGGCGAGGGCCTTGAACAGGCGGCCCATCTCCGACTTGGAGGCCTCCAGGGGGTTCTGCGGGGTCTCCACGAACCCCATGAAGTTCACCAATTCGCCGTGCCGGGCCAGCAGCGCCTCGGCGCTGCGGCGGTCGTCGCCGAAGTTGTCGCCGTCGGAGGCGTAGAACAGGTACTCGTTGAACTGGCCCGGATCGTAGCGGTCCTGGAAGATCTCCAGCGCCAGCTGGAAGCCGCTGGAGGCCACCGTCCCCCCGGTGGCCGAGACCTGGAAGAACTCCTCCTCGGAGAATTCCCAGGCCTGGTTAGTGTGGGCGATGAACACCGTCTCCACCTCGCCGTACTGGCGGCGCAGTCCCTGCATGGCCCAGAAGAAGAAGGCCTTGGCCAGCTTGCGCCGGCTCTCGTCCATGGAGGCGGAGACGTCCAGCAGGAAGCACACCACCGCGTTGGTAGCCGGGCGCTGGCGCCGGGCGAGCTGGCGGAAGCGCAGGTCCTCGTTGGAGAAGGGGGCGGCCTCCTCCTGGACGGAGCGCCGCTTGATGGACTCCTTCACCGTCCGGCGGCGGTCCAGAAGCGCCCGCGGGCCGCGCTTGTCCCAGCCCTCCTGGATCAGGTCCTCGTCGGTGAGGGCATCGGTGGTCTTGGGCTTGAGATCGGGGAGCTCCAGCTCCTCCCAGATCCAGTCGACGATGTCGTCCACCTTGAGCTCCAGGACGAAGCGCAGGTCCCCGCCACCGGATCCCCCTTCGGTGCCGGCCTCCCCCTCATCGGGCTTGGCCCGGCGCAGGACGTCGCCGGGCTGGCCGTCGCCCTGACCCACCCCCGTCTCGCTCTCTTCCTGGTCGTCGCGCAGGCGGAAGCGGTAGTGCTCCAGAAAGCGCACCGGCACCTGCACGGTCCGGTCCGAAGGGCGGGAGAGGACGTCGGAGCCCGAGATCAGGTTGGGCAGCTCCTCCCGCACCGTCTCCCGGACCTTCTCGTTGTGCCGGAGCCAGTCCCGGGACCCGCGCGAGAACAGGTCGTACCAGCGGTTATCGGTGGCCATGCGGGACGGGGTTCCCGTCTCATCGCCTTGGCTCATGGCGCGTACCTCGCTGCGTGCCTTCCCCGGGAGGAACGGCCCGGGGCCTGGAGGTTGGACCACGGGGATCGGGCTTCGATCTCCGCGGCGCTGCCCGGTCCGCGGAAACAAAAGAGGCCGACCCGGGGGCCGACCTCTTTTGGGCGGGGCCTGTGGAGCGCTTCCCGCAACGGCCCCTCACTCCTGGGAGAGCAGGGTGGTGACGTAGTTCAGCGCCTCGCGCGCCGAGTGCTCGTCGTAGCCGTACTCGCTCACCAGGCGATCCTCCACCGCGGAGATCTTCTGCTGGGCCTCCTCGTCGGGCCGGGCGCTGGAGGTGACCAGGCGAAGCACATCCCGGCGCTCCTCGAACAGGTACTGCTCGATGGCGTCGTGCAGCCGGGCGTGGCTGTCGAGGGTGAAGCGCTCGCCGCGCTTGTAGGCCCCCATGGCCTTACGCACCACCTCCTGGCGGAAGGACTGCTTGCCGGAATCGGAGATGGAGATCTTCTCCTCCACCGAGCGTAGGAAGCGCTCGTCTGGCTCGCGTTCCTCGCCGGTGATGGGATCGGTGACCTTGCGGTTGTCGAGCACCGCCTCCACCTCGTCGAGGTACTTGTCGAGCAGCTCCTGGGCCTCGTCCTCGAAAGAGACGAACAGGGCCTTGTGCACATCCTCCTTGACCCAGCGGTTGTAGAAGTCCTTGCGCACCGTTACCAGGAAGTCGACCCAGTTCTTCTTCTGCTTGGAGTCCATGCGGGCATCGGACTCGATGGTGTCCTTCAGGGCCAGCATCACGTCCATCGAGGTCAGGCTCTTCTTCTCCGAGCGGGAGATGGCCCCGGCCAGGGCGTTCACCACGAACCGCGGCGAGACCCCTTCCAAACCCTCCTCGGGATGCTCCGCCTTGACCCGGTCCACCTCGGTCTGGGAGATGCCTTCCACGTCCTCCCCGGCGTAGAGCCGGACCTTCTTGGAAAGGTCCAGATCCTCCCGCTCCGACGGGTGCAGACGGGTGAGCACCGCGAAGACCGCCGCCACGTTGAGGGCGTGGGGGTCCAGATGCACCTCCTGGAAGGTGGGCGTGGCCGAGATCAGCTTCTGGTAGATGCGGGACTCGTCGTGGTAGCGCAGGGTATACGGCACCTGAACGATGACCATGCGGTCCAGCAGGGCCTCGTTCTCCTTCTCCTGCAAAAACTTGCGGAACTCGGCCAGGTTGGTATGGGCGACGATGGTCTCGTCCAGGTAGATCAGCGGGAACCGGCTAACCTTGACGTTCTTCTCCTGGGTCAGGGTCAGCAGGAGATAGAGGAACTCGCGCTTGACCTTGAGGATCTCGATCATCTCCAGCATGCCGCGGCTGGCGGCATAGACCGCGCCCGACCAGGACCAGGCGCGGGGATCGCCCTCATCGCCGTACTCGGCCACCTTGGACAGGTCCACCGAGCCCACCAGATCGGCGATGTCGGCGGTGGTGGGGTCGTGGGGGGCGTAGGTGCCGACGCCGGTGCGCCCGGCCTCGTTGATAAAGATCCGCTCCACCGGCATCTGCATGAAGTCCCCGTCGTACTCCTGCTCCAGACGGGTCCGGCAGTACGGGCAGATGTCGCCGATGATGTCGACCCCATAGGTCTCCCGGAACTCGGAGCGCTTGGTCTGGGGGATCAGGTGCAGCGGGGACTCGTGCACCGGGCAGCCCTGGATGGCGTACAGGGCCCCTTCGACGGTCGGAATGTACGCCGCCCTCGTCGGCTTGGTCACCATCACGAGCGAGGACTTGCCACCGGAGGGGGGTCCCAGGAGCAGAAGCAAACGACGGCCTACCTCCGAGCCCTCGCTGGCGGCCTTGAAGTAGTTGGCCACCCGCTCCAGGGCCTCGTCCACGCCGAACAGGT
>JAHEOG010000078.1 GCA_018609925.1 Gammaproteobacteria bacterium | reverse complement strand
ATGGTGCTAGCCGAATGGCGCCCGGGGCTCGGCAGCAGGCTCGGGGGGCGCTTTCTCGACCCGGGGCCCGGCGGGCCACCTAATCTGAATGAGGCCTCCTACAGACGGATCCAATCTCCCCGGTACATCACCTGGCCTCGGGGCCGATCCGTCGGCATATTCCCCTTGGCCTCAACACTGACCATGAGCTCGGAGCGATCCAGGGACGCCGACACCTCCCGCGGGAGCTGCAAGGTATAGAGCCCTTTCTCCTGCGGGAGGACTCCAACCATCCTCGGCTTCTCGGCTCCCTCCGCCCGCAGCCAGAGAGGGCAGATCTGATCCGGTCCCATAGAGGCATTGCGCACCGTACGCACCCGGACCGTCCGGGAATCCCTACTCGCGGCGATCACCCACAGGGGCCCGTTATCCTGACTGTTTACAACGGCCATACGCTCGGGCATGGCCGGCTCCGGGGAAGAGCCCAGGCTCCACGCAAGGGTGGCGGCCAACAGGAGCGTTGCCGCGATGGCCGCGCCCCGCCAAAGGGGAAGGTGGTTCCACAGGCTGGGATGATTCCGGACAGGAGCCTTCTTGGATCCCTTGGACTCGACCTCTTGGAGGATCCCCTGCCAGGTACCGGATGGCGGGGTGTGGGGACCCACCTCCTCGACGAAGGAGCCCAGCTGTAGCTCCCAGCGCTCGACCCGACTCCTCAGGTCGGCGTCGCGGTCCAGCCATCGCTCGAACCGCCGACGGGCCGGCCCCTGGAGGGTTCCAAGGGCATACTCGGACGCCAGGGCCTCACGGACCCCGGGATCATTCCGATCCAGCCGAGATCCGGACGGGTTCGGTGTCATGTCTCCAGGCATTTGCGCAAACGCTCCATACCCCGCCGGATCCAGGTCTTCACCGTTCCCAGTGGCACAGCGAGGCGCTCGGCCAGCTCGGGATGGGTCAATCCTTCGAAGAAGGCCAGCTTCAGGCTCTCGCTTTGTTCCTTGCGGAGCTGTTCCATGCAGGCTACCAGCTGCTCCCGCTCCTTGGGATCGGGGAGCTCGGGCTCCGCTTCGCCGGCCGCAAGCTTCCATCCATCGAGACGTCGCCCGATCTCCTCGGGCTCCTCAAGGGTGCCTTCCCGGTTCCGCCGGCGCAGCATGTCCAAGGCGCGGCGCCGGACGATGACGCCCATCCAGGTAAGGGGTGCCCCCCGCTCCGGCCGATACTGCCCGGCATGCTCCCAGATCCGCACGTACGATTCCTGGATGCAGTCCTGGGCGGCCCCTTCTTCCTTCAGGATACGGATGGCAAAGCCGTACAGTTTCGCGGAGGTGGCCTGGTACAGCTCGGCGAAGGCCCGCTTATCGCCATCCCCTGTGGCGGCCAGCAAGGCGCCCAGCCGCTGCGCCTCGGGGGACCAGTGGCTGGGCGCTGCGCCCTCTCCGGCCCGGGCATCCTTGTCGCCTTCCCCTCCGGCACGGGTGGCGGTGGAGCGGAACCGGGCATTGGCCATCGTGGCCTCCTCTGGTGACTCCCGTGGAACCGGGCGCTACCGTCCTTTTCGACCCGCTCCCTCTCTGAGGCCGCTTCTACCGAAAAGGTTCCAACTCGCCCGGGGGACCGCGGCGATGGACGTGCCCGGTCCCTCGGACCCGCAACGCCCTTGCAAGCAAGCGTCGACTTGGAGGCGCGGTCCAGTGCGCCCCTCAATCCTTGACCGGCTGGTCAATTCTAATCCATCACGCCTGAGCAGGGAATGCCACTACAGGCACCAGCCACCGCTAGGGAACTTGACAAGCCGGACAGGGACCGGCACTGGGTGGGGCAGCCCAAGGAGCCCAAACCATGGACCTGCTCGCCTGCGGTGAATGCCTGATCGACATGGTGCCCAACGAGGCCGGCTGCTTCTGCCCCCATCCGGGCGGGGCCCCGGCCAACGTGGCCGTCGCCGGTTCCCGTCTCGGCCTGAGCACGGCGTTCGCCGGGAAACGGGGGGATGATCCCTTCGGGGAGATGCTCGACAGCCACCTCGCCAACTGCAACGTGGACCGGACAGCCTTCAAGGCCACCCGGGAAGCCAAGACCGCGCTCGCCTTCATCCAGTACAGCGAGGGCCAAGTTCCCAGCTTCCGTTTCTACCGGGACCCCGGCGCCGATGAGCTCTTGCGACCCCAGGATATTCCCACCTCCCTGCTCGCGCAGACCCGGGCCTACCACTTCGGCAGCATCTCCCTGTACAGCGAGCCGGCGGCCAGCGCCACCCGGGCTTGCGCCGACAAGGTCCGAGCCAGCGGGGGGCTGATCTCCTACGATCCCAATCTGCGCCCCGCCATCATGGCTACCCGTCCGGGAGCCCTGGAAGCTGCCCAATCGGCGATCCCGCGGACCCATCTGATCAAGGTAAGCGCCGAGGAGCTCCTCCAGCTTACGGGGATGGAAAGCGAGGCCGAGGGCTTGGCCTACCTCTTCGATCACGGAGCCCGGTTAGTCGCCATCTCCAGGGGCGCCGGCGGCGCCACCCTGGCCAATCCCGGCGCTTCGGCCACCGTGCCCGGCGAGGCGGTTACCGTGGTGGATACTACGGGAGCGGGGGACGCCTTCACCGCCGGTCTGCTTTGCGGCCTCCTGGAACGCGGGCTGGGCGCGGGTGATCTTGCCAATCTCGAGGAAGGCGAGCTTACCGCGCTCGCGCAGTGGGCCAACCGGGTGGCGGCCTGGAGCACCACGCGCGAAGGGGCAACGGAAGGCTTGGAGCGCCCCGACTAGAACGTCCGCATGGGCCCCACGGGTCGACAGCCTAGCGGCGCCTACTCCAGCTCGGCCCGGATGCGGCCGGCCATTTGGCTCAGGTCCTCGCTGGCGGCCTCGCTGGCCTTGGCAAAGTCGAGGTCGTACACGGAGTCCATCGGCACCAGATGGACGTGGCAATGGGGGATCTCCAGGCCGGCCACCATTACGCCAACCCGGGCGCAGCCCGTGGCGCGCTCGATGGGGCGGGCGAGCTGGCGGGCGAATGGCAGGAGACCACCGAGGGTGGGGTCGTCCAGGTCGAAGAGGTAGTCCACCTCCTCCTTGGGCACGACCAGGGTATGGCCGGGGCGGATGGGCCGTATGTCCAGGAAGGCCAGATACCGCTCGTCCTCGAGCAGCTTCTCGGCCGGGATCTCGCCGTTGATGATCCGCGTAAAAAGGGTGGCCATAGCCGTCTCCTTGGCTCACGGAGGGTTCAGTTCCCGGAAGGGGCCTCCGGGTCCGAGCCGGACAGGAATTCGCGGGTCAGGATCTTACTCTCCTCCACGGCCGGCTGATCGAAGGGATCCACCCCCATCAGCTCGGCCACCACTACGGTTTCCGTTTCCAGCAGCAGGATAAGCTCGCCGAGGGCATCGGCGTCCAGGCAGGGGAGCTGGAGGGTCCGATTGGGGCGTTGGCTCCGGGTCAGGCTCTCCCTGGTAGCGTAGAGCTCGGCGGTGAGCAGCTCTCCCAAGGTGTGCCCGGCAAGCGGGGCAACGGCGGGGAGATCGGCGAAGCGCCGGGGGATCCGATCCCCCTGCTCCGGGGCATCGGCGTTATGCAACAGGGTGAGCTGCTTGTCGAGCGGGCCCTGCAGGTAGAGCTGGAGCTGGGAGTGCTGATCCGTAGCCCCCCGAGCGGGAACCAGAGTCAAACCCTGATTTCGGCCTTGGGCATCCAGCTTGCCGAGGCTCTCCGCCCAAAGCTGGCGGAACCAGGAGGCCATGCGTTCGAGGCGGTCAGTGTAGGGCATGACCACCGTCTGGGTGAGTCCCTTCCGTGCCAGGAGGTATTGGGCTCCACCCCCGAAGAAGGCGGGGTTGTCCTGGACTGTCCGAGCCAGACAGCACTCCCCCATGCGAGCGGCCCCGCCGATTAGGGCCTCCACGTCCACCCCGGCCACGTAAGCGGGTAGCAGGCCCACCGGCGACAGGACCGAAAAGCGTCCCCCTACCGGGGGATGGGGCAGCACGGGGGCACCCAGATCCCGGCCCAGCCGCCCAAGACCGCCCTCTTCCTCCTCGGTCAGGACGAGGAGGTGGTCGGCCACGGCTCGGGCCCCGATCGCCCGCTCCATCCGGGGAATCAGGGTCAGGATCTGGGCCAGCGTCTCGGCGGTATTTCCCGACTTGGATATGACCAGAACCAAGGTATCCGACCAGGAGACCCCGTCCAGAACGTCGTCCACGCCCCCCGGGTCCACATTGTCCAAGAACCGGACACGGGTCCGGGCCCCTGTGCCCCCCAGGCAGCGCACCAGCATCTCCCCACCCAGGCTCGAGCCACCCATGCCCAGCACCACCAAGTGCTCGAATCCCGCTGCGATCCAGCTCCCCCAGTCGCGGACGGTCTCCAGATGCTGGGGCTCGAAGGGAAGACCGAAGAAGCTGAGCTCCCGCCCCTGGCGCCATCCCGCCAGGCGGTGGGCCAGATCCTGTAGGGGACCTTCCAGGCCTTTCACCTCGGCCGGGGAAAGGCCGCTCTCTCCTATTGAATCGGCCATGAACCGGCGGTGATCGATCTGAAGACGATGATGGGGGGTCACGTATGGCTCCCTGGATGGGGGCAACGAACTCGACGGTGCCCGGGCGGGACGACCCCACTATAGCTCAGGGCCCCGGCCATATACCAGTCGCGGGCGCCGACACCGTCACCAGCCAAGGGCCTCACAGTCCTGGGGACAAGACCAAAAAAAGGCCCTCCCGAAGGAGGGCCATCCCCCAAACCCGATGCAGATCCCACGAAGGTAGGAGGAAGATAGGGCCCGGGGTTGGGGCCCCGGTTTCCCCCCCACGCTTACCCGGCCCTAGGGCTTCGGTAAGGGCCCACTCCCCCGGGGAACGGCTACATCAACCTACTTACGACCAAGATCATCACCACCAAAACCAGGAAGAAGAGGAGGCGTCCCGTCATATGGGCCCCCAGGTCCGGTCGCCCCTTTATGGAAGGGCTTGTCCATCCAACAGCAAGACCCATGCCTACCCCCGGGCCCGCCTCGGGATGACCGGCAAACGGCGACCTCCAGGCGGGCAACGGTGCGCGCAAGCCAACTCACGGGAGGACTGGGTGTCCCCGCTCGGGGACGCAAGAGGTCCCGGATCGCTGGCCTGGGGGCGGACAGAGGCAGGCTCTCAAGGTAGATGGGGTGTTGCCAGGCAGCGACAACCCCGCTGCGATAGGGCCTTTCCCGCGACATTGTCCGGTCCGGACTTCGGGGGTTGCGCTCAGGCGGGACGGACCTCAGGACGGACCAGACGGGATTCCACCTCTTGGCGGGTTTCGGGCCCGTTCAGGATCTCGACCAGCTCCAGGGCAAAATCCATGGCGGTTCCGGGTCCCCGGGAAGTCGTTAGCTTGCCGTCGCGCACCACCGGCTCTTCCCGGTAATCCACCCCGGATTCGATCAGCTTCTCGCGCACCGCCGGGAAGCTTGTTGCCCGCTTGCCCTCAAGCATGCCGTATTCCGCGAGGACCGAGGGAGCCGCACAGATGGCCGCCACCTCCCGGTCTTGTTCCTTCAGGCGGGTAGTGAGCCGGCGCAAAGGCTCGCTCTCTCCCAGGTTGGCGGTTCCCGGTCCGCCGGGCAGGACCACCATTGCGATCTCGGGGTCGTCCACAATCGCTTCCACGGTCGTGTCCGCCTCCACCCGGATCCCGTGGGAGGAGGTTACCGGATTGGCATCGACCGCGGCGGTCACCATATCGATCTCGGCCCGACGCAGGATGTCCACCACCGTCAGGGCCTCGATCTCCTCAAAACCTTCGGCCAGAGGCACGACGACTCGGGTCATGGCTCCTCTCCTTCCGTGTGCCCCGATCCACGATAGGCAAGCCCGGCTCCATTGGCTCCCGTAAGCCCCCGAACCGCCAGGACTTCCCGCACGGAAACAATTTCCACGCCCCGGGAGGCGGCCTTGGGCAGCCATTCGCGGAGGACTTCGAGAGTGACTGAACGGGGATGGCCGATGGCGATGGCGGTGCCCTGTTCCCGGGCCTTAGCCATCAGCTCCCGGAACTGGTCCCGAATGCGGGGTCCCTCGGGACGGTGGTCGAGGAAGACATCCCGCTCTGTGGCGGGAATACCGACCGCGCGGGCCTGGACCAGGGCCCGGGAGCGAGCGGTGGTACGGGAATCGACGAAGAATAGGTCCCGATCGCGCAAGCCCTCCATGACCCACCGCATGGGCCGGTCCCGGGCGGTAAGCCGGCTCCCCATGTGGTTGTTGACGCCCTGGACATACGGAATGCTGCCGAGATTGGCGTCCAGGGTGGTCAGCAGCTCGGAGCGGCCCATGCCAATCCGCAGGAAGGTGGGCCCCAAGGGGATGGAATCATCGCCGGGCTCCATGGGCATATGGAGGAGGACTTCCTTACTCCGGGCATGGGCCCGCCGGGCGATGCGCTTGGCGAAGGGCGTGCCGGGTAGGACGGAGACGGCGACGGGATAGGACAGCGACGTTACCTTCCTCCCCTCGCGCCAGCTGTTGCCGAGGTCGTCGATGATGATGGCAGCACGGGGTCCCCGCTCTAGCAGCCCCGGACCGTCATCCTCGGGCACCTGATCCTGGGCCCCGGGGGCGGGAGCGGAAGGCTCGGGGGGCATCGGGGCCGGTCGCTCTATGTGGGCGGCTCCCGGCCGAGAAGACTCATGGGGCGCCCCGGTCAGGGCCCAGAGCCCGACGGCGACAAGCAGAGCGGCCAACAGTCCGAGGCCCGCCCAACCGGCGGCTCGGTAGGGGAAGCCCCGGACTGGTCCCTTCTTTGCCTTGGAGCGCTTTGCCACCCTTGCCTTTCTCCGGGGTACCGGGCCGAGCCCCCGTCAGGATCCCCATCCAACGGCCCCAAGCCCTCAATGATCCCGGTAAACCGAGGCTAGGAGGCTTGGCGGCTCTCCCGCAGGATGATGCCGCGCAGCAGGTTCACCGCCTGGTTGAGCTGATAATCCTGACGATAGGAAGGCTCCTGCCCTTCCCCTGCTTCGGATTCCGTCTCGGATCCTTCCGCTTCCGGGTCTGGGCCCTCTTGCTGGGTTCCCAGGTGGCCCGGCAAATCCCCTTCCTTCAAGGCGGACCCCCCGCCT
>JAHEOG010000077.1 GCA_018609925.1 Gammaproteobacteria bacterium | reverse complement strand
GGCTTACCCCCGGCGGCCTAGACGCCGATCGGGTGCGGGTCGCCCTGTCGGGATTGGTCTACTACCTCCTGTTGCCGGCCCTGATCCTGTCGGTGCTGTGGCAGGCACCGCTGGGGCGGGAATCCGGGCAGATCGCGATCTCCGCCGCGGCGGGAGTTCTGGGGGCTCTGGCCCTCACCTGGGCCCTACTGCGGATCGTTCCCCAGTCCCGGCGGGTGGAAGGGACCCTGCTGCTGGCGGCCGGGTGGCCCAATGCCACCTACCTGGGCCTCCCCATCCTCCAGGCCTCCTTCGGGGAGTGGGCCCGGCGGATCGCCATCCAGTACGACCTCTTCGCCTGCTTCCCGCTGCTCATGGTCCTGGGCGTCCTCATTGCCCAGCGCTACGGCGCCGAGGAACGCCTGGAGAGCCCCCTACGGACCCTGGTGCGGGTGCCTCCTTTGTGGGCAGCCCTGGCAGCGGTTGGCCTGAATCTAAGCGGGGCCCGCCCCGGACCCATCCTGACCTCCCTGTTGGAGGCCATCGGCGACAGCGTGCCCACCCTGATGCTGCTCTCCGTGGGCATGGGCCTAACTTGGGGGGCGTGGAGCTGGGGCCGACTGCCCCTGGCCCTCCTGGTGGCCGGCATCCAACTCCTGGTCCAGCCCCTGCTGGTCCTGGCGGTGGCCACCGGCGCGGGCCTGGTGGGGGAGCCGCGGGGAGCGGTCGTCCTGGAGGGGGCCATGCCTACCATGCTCCTGGGCCTCGTCCTGTGCGACCGCTACGGCCTGGACACCGGGCTCTACGCCAAGGCCGTGACCCTCACCACCGCGGCCAGCCTGCTCACCCTACCCCTGTGGTTCCGCTGGCTGACCGCATGATTCCTTTCCGGAACCCGCCTTCGGCCCACCAGTCCAAGGCAATAGCGAGCACATCCGGGCCTTCGGCTTGATTGGCCCGGGCAATGAGGGCAGAATCCAAAAGGCCCGCCAGCAGGCGGGCCCCAATCTTGACGATCCGGCCAACCTGACCCGGAAAGCGGAGGCGAGAACCACCATGGCGAACACGCGAGGCTCCGAGGCGGTCTCCCGTCAGCAGACGGGGGCACTAGCCCAGAACAAGGTCCTCCGAAACACCTATTTCCTTCTGGCGCTGACCCTGCTGTTCAGCGGGGCCACCGCCGGCATCTCCATGGCCATGGGCCTGCCCCATCCGGGGCTCATCCTGACCCTGGTGGGCTACTTCGGGCTGCTGTGGGCAACCAGCGCCCTGCGCAACAGCGCCTGGGGCCTGCTGGCGGTCTTCGCCCTGACCGGGTTCATGGGGCTGACCCTGGGGCCGATCCTGTCCAGCTACATCGCCGCCTTCAGCAACGGCTCCCAGATCGTGCTCACGGCCTTCGGCGGCACCGGCGCCATCTTCCTCGGGCTGTCGGGCTACGCCGTCACCACCCAGAAGGACTTCAGCTTCCTGGGTGGTTTCATCATGGTGGGCATCCTGGTGGCGTTCCTGGCAGGCCTGGGCGCGGTATTCTTCTCCCTGCCCATGCTGTCGCTGGTGGTCTCCGCCGCCTTCGTGCTGCTCATGTCCGGGCTTATCCTCTGGGAAACCAGCCAGATCATCCACGGCGGCGAGACCAACTACATCATGGCGACCGTCTCCCTGTATGTGGCCATCTTCAACCTGTTCATCAGCCTCCTCCACATCCTGGCCGCCTTCGCCGGCGAGCGCTGAGGGAGCCTAGAGCCGGAAGTATCTGGGCCCCATCCATGGATGGGGCCCTTTTCTTTGTCGGGGATTTTGAACCGCGCCTTCACGGTTAATTCCGCTACCTTCCAGAGGGAGGCACTTTGGAACTTTGGCAGCAGATCGCCCTGGCCGCCATCGCCGTGGCGGTGGTGTTCTTCTTCGGCCCCGGCGCCAAGCGCATGGCCGAGGAAAGCCCATCCGGCACCTGGCAGGACTGGTGGACCTTCATCAAGATCGTGGCGGTGGTCGTGCTGGGGATTGTGCTGATGATCCTATTCCTGCGCGGCTAGCCAGGGGACCCGCCCTGCGGCCGGCTCACCCCGATTCGATTCCGGTAGCCCATGTAGGGACGCAGCGCCTCGGGGATCACCACCGAGCCCTGCCGCTGCTGGAAGTTCTCCAGCAGGGCCACCAGCGCCCGGCCGATGGCCACCCCGGAGCCGTTCAGGGTATGCGCGAGGCGAGGCTTGCCCTCCCCGTTCCGGAAACGGGCCTGCATGCGTCGGGCCTGGAAATCGTGGCACCAGGACACGGAGCTGATCTCCCGGTACGCTCCCTGGCCGGGCAGCCAGACCTCCAGGTCATAGGTCCGGCGGGCGGCGAAGCCCAGATCGCCGGTGCACAGCTCCACCACCCGATACGGGATCTCCAGGCGCTGGAGTACCACCTCGGCGTGGCCGCGGATCTCCTCCCAGGCCTGGAGTCCCTGGTCCGGATGAACCACCTGGACCAGCTCCACCTTGTCGAATTGATGCTGGCGGATCATGCCTCGGGTGTCCTTACCGTAGGAGCCGGCCTCCCGGCGGAAGCAGGCGGTCCAGGCGACGTAGCGCGCGGGCAGCTCGCCCGAATCGGCAATGGTGTCCCGGTGCAGATTGGTCAGGGGGACCTCGGCGGTGGGTATCAGGTAGAGCCCGTCGGCCTCGGTGCGGAAGAGATCCTCCTCGAACTTCGGTAGCTGGCCCGTGCCTTCAAGGATTTCGCCCCGGGCCAGAGCCGGCGGGGCCACCTCGGTGTAGCCGTGCTCATCCGCGTGGATGTCCATCATGAGCTGGCCTAGGGCTCGGCAGAGCCGCGTGCCCATGCCCCAGAGCACGGTGAACCGGGAGCCGGCCAACTTGGCTCCCGTCCCGGCGTCCAGGATTCCCAGCGTCTCGCCCAGGTCCGCATGATCCGCAGGCTCAAAGCCGAATTCGGGGCGCCCGCCCTCCCTGCGGATCTCGGCGTTGGCAGTCTCGTCCTCCCCCTCCGGGACCTCGGGGTCGGGGAGATTGGGCATGTCCAGCAGCCATTGGTGCTGCTCCGCCTTGACCTCCTCGAAGGCCGCCGAGACCTCCTCCAGCTCCCGATTGATGGTCTCGGCCCGGCCCTTGCGCTCCTCCGCGGTGGCCTCGTCCCCGGTCTTCTTGGCCTCCCCTACCGCCTTGGAGGCCTCCTTGCGCTCGGATTGGAGGGCCTCCATCCGGATCTGGTATTCCTTGCGCCGCTCCTCCAGCTCCCGCCAGCGGACCACGTCGAACCGATAGCCCCGCCTGGCCAGGGTCTCGGCGACGGCTTCGGGGTCCTCACGCAGCAGGTGGGGATCGATCATGGGACTCCTCGCAGTCGGTTTGGGGCGCCGGATTAGGGCCCGCCAAGGATAAATGATCGATCCCGGGGCCGGAACGCCTCTGGTAGGCAAAGGGCCGGACCGGGAATTAGGCAAATCCCGGGATTGGTGGTAGCATGCCGTCAGTGTTTGAGCAGGGGCGTCTCGAGACGCCGCTTGGTGTGCCCGCGCAGTCCCCGGTCGGTCCCCGCTGGTACCCTCAAGCCAAGGGCTGTCCTGCCCCAGGTTTTCCGGCACCGATTGCCCTACCCTTTTCCCTCGCCACCCGGAGCCCGACTCCTGGCGGCAATGGGCCCTTTTATCCTGTCCTGGCCTCGCGCCGGGTCTTCCGGGAGCATCCATGTCCTTTTCCGAGCTCGGCCTGTCGGCCGAAATCCTGAGTGCCGTTGCAGCGCAGGGCTATTCCGAGCCCACCCCCATCCAGTCCCAGGCGATCCCGGCGGTGCTGTCCGGATCCGACGTTATGGCCACCGCCCAGACCGGAACCGGCAAAACCGCTGCCTTCACCCTTCCCCTGCTTCAGAAGCTGGGTGAGAATCGGGGCAGCGGCCGGCCCCGGGTCCTGGTGCTGACCCCAACCCGGGAGCTTGCCGGCCAGGTGGTCGATAGCATTGCCACCTATGGCGGCCACATGCGCCTGCGCACCACCGCCGTTTACGGCGGCATGCCCATCGGCAAGCAGATCAGCACCCTCAAGCGCGGCGTGGACGTGCTGGTGGCCACACCCGGCCGGCTCATCGACCACCTAGAGCGCGGCACGGTGGATCTGTCCCAGGTGGAGACGGTGGTCCTGGACGAGGCGGACCGCATGCTCGATATGGGCTTCATCCAGCCCATCGAGCGCATCCTGGCCAGCCTGCGCGGCCGCCGCCAGACCCTTTTGTTCTCGGCCACCTTCAACGGCCCCATCCGCAAGCTGGCCGAGCGCTTCCTGCACGAGCCCAAGCGCATCGAGCTGGCCCACGAGGGGAGCGCCACCGACAATATCGAGCAGGCGGCCTACCTGGTAGATGGCCACCGCAAGCGGGCCCTTCTGACCCACCTCATGAGCGAGGAGGAATGGGGCCAAGTGCTGGTGTTCACCCGCACCAAGCGGGGCGCCGACAAGCTTTCCGAGCAGCTGGAGCGCGACGGCATCCGCTCCACCGCCATACACGGCGACAAGACCCAGGGGGCCCGCAGCAAGGCGCTGGCAGCGTTCAAGCGCAGCTCGGTACAGGCCCTGGTGGCCACCGACGTGGCGGCGCGGGGCCTCGACATCGACCGCCTGCCCCACGTGGTCAACTTCGACATGCCCGACAACGCCGACGACTACGTCCATCGGATCGGCCGGACGGGCCGCGCAGGGGCCCGGGGGCGCGCCGTCTCCCTGGTCAGCGGCGAGGAGCGCCGCCACCTCTCCACCATCGAGCGCGGGGTGAAGGCCCGGATCGATACCACCACCCATCGCGCCTTCCAGCCCACCTCCACCGGCCAGGCGCGCAAGGGCTCGGACCGCTCAAACGGTCGAGGATCCGGCCGGGGCGGGCCCCGGCGGCAGCGCTCCCGGAGCTAGGTCGCCGGCTAAGCGCTCCGGAAGGGGGCCTTTGGGACGGGGCGGGCGGCTCGGGTTATCCTTCGCCCGCCCAGCCCACCTCCAGAAAACGCCATGGATCGCTTGCCCATCGACAGCCTGCGGGAAGACTTCCGCGAGGCCCTGGGGGCCGGGAACGTGGTGGTGGAGGCCCCTACCGGCAGCGGCAAATCGACCCGGCTGCCCCTTTGGTGCGCCGAGCTCGGCCCCGTCCTGATCCTCGAGCCCCGGCGCATGGCGGCCCGCTCCCTGGCCCGCTACGTCGCCGGCCTGGAAGGCTGCGATATCGGAAAGCGGGTGGGCTACGCCGTTCGCTTCGATACCCGCCAAGGCCCGGATACCCGCATCGCGTTCGTCACCCCCGGTGTCGCCCTGCGCTGGCTGGCAGCTGACGGTCTGCCGGGGTTTGCCACGGTGGTCCTGGACGAGTTCCACGAGCGCCGCTGGGACACCGATCTGCTGGCCGCCCTGCTTCGCCATCAAGGCAGTCACCACCTGGTTCTCACCTCAGCCACCGTGGCCGGGGCCCGGCTGGCCGACTACCTGGCTGCCGCTCGCCTCGAAGCCGAGGGCCGCAGCCATCCCGTTTCGATCGAGTACGCCGGCGAGCCCGTCCTGCCCTCCGCCCATGACCTCGACAAGCGGGTGGCCAAGGCAGTGCGTCAGCTCCTTAAAGAAACGGATGAAGGGGACCTCCTGGTCTTCTTGCCCGGACGGGGCGAGATCCGCGCCGTCGAGCGCGCCCTCGCCGATCTCGACACGGAGGTCCTGGCCCTGCACGCCGGCAGCGATCCCAAGGTCCAGGACCGAGCCCTGCGCGAAGGCCATTACCGCCGGGTGATCCTGGCCACCAACGTAGCCGAGACCTCTCTGACCCTGCCCGGGGTTCGGGTGGTGATCGACTCCGGCCTGGAGCGGCGCACCCATCACCGGGGTGGCCGCACCGTCCTGGGCCTGCAGGCGATCTCCCAAGCCGCGGCCGACCAGCGCGCCGGCCGGGCAGGCCGTCTGGGACCGGGGCGCTGCCTGCGCCTATGGGGCCGGGAGGCCCGCTTGGAGGACTACACCCCACCCGAGGTGGCCCGGGAGGAGCTGGACGACCTGGTGCTGGCGGCCGCGGCCAGCGGCACCCCAGTGACCGATCTGGTCTTTCCCGACCCCCTCCCCGACCACGCCCTGGACCGGGCCTGGCGGCGGCTACGTGGGATGGCAGCCATCGACGAGGAGGGCCTGCTGACCGACCACGGCCGGCGGCTCTTTCCCCTGCCCCTGGATTCGCTTTTCGCACACCTCATCACGGCCATGCCCGACACCGAGACCACCGGGGCCATGGTCGATCTGGCCGCCGCCCTGACCGTGGACCGTTCCCTTATCGGCCCAATGAGGAAGGAGAAGGCGCGCGAGGCCCTGCAGGATTGGGCCCCGGAGCCCTGCGACGCCACCACCCGCATCCGCCTGATCCGGGCCAATCCCCCGAAGGCCGTTCCCCTCAACAAGGGGGCAGTCGACGAAGCGCGGCATATCGCCGACCGGATCCGGGAGAGCCTGGGGCTACCCGGCCGCGAGCCGGAGGCCCCCCTGCCCCGGGAGGAGCTGCTCGCTGCGGCCATCGCCGCCAGCCCGGAGCTGGCCTTTGTCCGGCGCGTCAAGCGGCGCCGGGCTCTGGGCAATGAGGGCAGCGAGGTGGAGGTGGCCGATGAATCCCGCTTCCCCGAGGATGCCGAGGCAGCCGTGGTGTTCGATCAGCACTCCGTTCCCGGCAAGGGGACCAATGCCACCGTCAACCTCGCCACCTGCATGGCCCCCGTGCCCCTGGAGACCCTCGCCCGGCAAGGACTCGGGAGCGCGGAGTACGACGAGCCTGACTGGGACGGCGAGCGGGTGACCGTGACCCGACGGCGGATCTTCGCGGGCCGGACGATCGCCTCCGAGCCGGTGGCGCCGGATGGGGCCGCCCTGCGGGAGGCCCTGGCGGATCTGATCCTGTCCGGCGAGGTCCTGGAGGAACGCGGGAGCCTGGTGCGGGAGGAGATCGAGGCCTGGAACATCTACGTCCTGTTGGGCTTCGGCGAGGGCGAGCCGGTGGAGGACCCACCCGGCTGGCTGGCCCGGCGGCTGGCCGATCTGGGCGTGGAGCAGCCCGAGGATCCCGCTCTCCTGGAGCCGGAGGACCTGGCCTTCGAAGGGATCCCCGAGTGGGAGCGTCCCCGCTTCGATCGCCACTATCCCCGTCGACTCAATCTGGAAGGGATGGCTGCGGCGGTCCACTACGAGCCTCGGCGCAAGCGGGTGACCGTGGAGAAGGTGAGCGGGCGGCGCACCACGGTGCCACAGCGCAAGGAACTGCCCGCCTGGACCGGCTGGCAGGTGCAGTTCCGCGACGGCTCGCGCCTGGTCCCCGTCCGCTGAGCCTCCGGGCACCGGCTCAGATCCGGCTCAGATGCGCTACCTCCAGGGTCGCCACCCCCTGCTCCAGCCGGGGTGTGCCCTCGGCCAGGAAGGGACCGAGCTCATGGAGCAGCGCGCCGCAGGCGCGGTAGGCATCGGGAAAGAGGACGCACTCGATGAGCCCGGTCCGATCCTCCAGGGTGAGAAAGCTCATGGGCCGTCTGCCTTCCCGGGTGCGCGCCGACTTGCTCGCCACCTGCCAGCCGGCCGCCCGGATCCGGCGCCCGGCGTGGGCGGCCAGCTCGGTGGCGGGCACCGCTCCCGCTGCACGCTCCGCGAGGCGCTCGCCGTACAGGTCCAGGGGGTGACCGGTGACCGTGGCCCCGAGGTAGCGAAGCTCCCAGCGCAGGCGCTCCCCGGGAGTCTCGACGGCCGCCTCCGTCGGGGCGGCGGGCGGAGGGCCGGGCTCGCCGGCGAACAAGTCGCCGGTGCCGGTGCGGGCCGGCTCCCGCCCGAGGGTCGCCAGCTCCCAGAACAGGGCCCGCCGGCTCGGCGCCAGCCCGTCCAGGGCCCCGGCGCCGATCAGGGCCTCGGTCTCGTCGCGGGAGAGATCGGAGACCCGGCGCACCAGCTCCGCCAGATCCCGGAAGGGGCCCCGTTCCGCCCGCTCGTCGAGCAGGGCCCTCAGCGCCTGCCCGCCCACCCCCTTGACCTGATCGAGCCCGAGCCGGATCGCCCCACCCGAAACCCCACCGACTGCCTCAGCACGGGGCCGGCGCTGCGCGGCGTTGACGTGGGGCGGGCGTACCCTCAGACCCAGCCGGGCCGCCTCGTCGAGGTAGGCCTGGAGGCTGTAGAAGCCGCCGCCGTTGCCGATGACCCCGGACAGGAGCTCGCCCGGATAATGGGCCTTGAGGTAGGCCCCCTGCCAGGCGGCCACGATGAAGGCGGCGCTGTGGGACTTGCAGAAGCTGTATCCGGCGAAGCTGGCGATCTGCCGCCAGACCCGGTCGATGGCGTCGCGGTCGTGACCGCGCGCGCGGGCGCCGGCGCGGAAGCGCGCCTCGAACTCCTCCAGGGCCCACCAGTGGTCGCCCTTCTTGGTGAGGCCGCGCCGGACCTGATCCGCCTCCCCTGGCGGGATGCCGGCGAAGGCCTCCATCACCGCCAACAGCTGCTCCTGGTAGATGAGCACCCCGTAGGTATCGGACAGGATCCCGGCGAGGGCCGGATGCGGGTCCTCCGGTGGCTCCTCCCCGCGGTGGCGGGCCACGTAGCGCTCCAGCACCCCGGCGTGGGAGACCCCGGGGCGGATGATGCTGGTGGCGGCCACGGCGGTCTCGAAGTCGCGACACCGTAGGCGCTGCAGGACCTGGCGACTGCTGGCCGACTCCACGTAGAAGCAGCCCAGGGTCCGGCCCTCGGCCATCAGCTCCTGCGCCGCCGGGTCCCGCGCGGGATCGAAGGCGTCGAGATCCACCCGCTCGCCGCGGCCCGTGCGCACATCCGCCAAGCCGTCGCGCAGGGCGCCCAGGGCCCGGTTGCCGATGAGATCAAGCTTGATCAGGCCCAGCTCCTCCACCGGATCCATGCTGAGCTGGGTGGTGCGTCGCCCTTGGGCGCTGCGCTCCACCGGCACCCGCTCCGCGACCCGCTCCGGATCGATCACCAGCCCGCAGGGGTGCATGGCGAGCCCCTTGGGCGCGCCATCCAGGTACCGGCCCACCCGCAGGATGGTGGCCAGGGGCTCGCGCGAGGGATCGAGATCGAGCCCGGTGGGATGGTCGGCCAGGGCCGCGGGAAGCTCGGCCATGGACGCGCGCGGCAGGCGCTTGGACCACCGCGCCAGCTCCGGCCGGGCGAAGCCCAGCGCCGCGCCGATCTCCTGGAATAGCCCGCGCGCCTCGAAGGTGGCGAAGGCCCCTACCATGGCCACGCGGGCCTCTCCGTAGCGCTCGAAGACGTAGTCCACGATCGCCTCGCGGGCGTCCCAGGGGAAGTCCAGGTCGATGTCGGGGGGATTGCGGCGCTCGCGGGAGATGAAGCGCTCGAAGGAGAGGCCGTGGGCGAGCGGGTCCACCGCCGTCAGCCCCAGCACGTAGGAGACCAGGCTGCCCGCCACGCTGCCCCGCCCCAGTACCGGCACCCCACGATGCCGGGCCTCGGTGGCGAGGTCCGCGGCCACCAGGAAGTAGCTGGCGTAGCCCATGTCGCCGATCACCGCCAGCTCCCACGCCAGACGGCGCCATACTGCCTGCGCCGGACGCTCGCCGTAGCGCCAGGCCACCCCTTCCCGGCATAGCCGGCTCAGCCGCACGCCGGGGGGTTCGCCGCCAGTCCCCGGAGCGGGCGGGAAGCGCAGGCCATCCCGGGCCTGACCCAGCACATCGCCGTCGCAGGCGGCCGCGATGCGCTCGGCATTGGCCACAGCCTCCGGCTCATCACGATAGGCCGCCCGCAGACGGTCGTCGTCCCGCAGCCAGGCGCTCTCCGGGGCATGACCCGAGGCGTCCAAGCGGC